>JAPPED010000034.1 GCA_028824295.1 Rhodospirillales bacterium
CCGCCCGGAAATGGTGCGAGGAGACTGGATCAAGCCCGGCGCCACCGTGATCGACGTCGGGATCAATCGGATTGAGCGTGCTGGCGCCAGCCGGCTGGTCGGCGATGTTGCCTTTGACGAGGCGCAGCACGTGGCTGGCGCGATCACCCCCGTGCCCGGGGGAGTGGGGCCGATGACCGTCGCCTACCTCCTGCACAATACGGTGGAGCTTTTTCACCGGCGGCGTGCGGACGGGGCGGCGCAGGCGTGAGGTCGAGGCGCGACGTGTCAATGCCGCCCGAACAGGCGCTCGAGATCCACCCGCTTTAGTTCCACAAACGTCGGCCGGCCGTGGTTGCACTGCCCAGCATTCGGGGTTTTCTCCATGTCGCGCAGGAGTGCATCCATTTCCGCGACGGTGAGGACTCGACCGGCCCGGACCGAACCGTGACACGCCATCGTTGAGCACACCTGCTCGATCCGGTCGCGAAGCGTGCCGGCCGAGCCGTGCTCGAGCAGTTCGTCGGCCAGGTCCTGCAGGAGGTCGGCGACGGCCACGTTTCCGAGGATCGTCGGGGTCGCGTGCACCGCAATGGCCTCGTCACCGCTGGCCGTCAGCACAAGGCCCAGCGATTGCAGCTCCTCGGCACGGTGGCTCAGGATTTCCGCCGCCGCTGGCTCGAGCCGCACCACCTCAGGTGTCAGCAGCATCTGGCTTTGCGGTTCACCCTTGTCGAGGGAGGCCTTGATGCTTTCAAGGACGATCCGCTCATGGGCGGCGTGCTGGTCGACCAGGATGAGCCCGTCGGTCGTCTCGGACACGATGAACAAGCCATGGAGTTGTGTGCGGGCGCGACCCAACGGTGGCTCGGGGACGGAGGCCAAGGGCGCGTCGGTCCCGGATCTGGCGGGCCAGGCGCTTGAAGCTGGTTCGACCCGGACGCCTTCCGTCTTCCCCGCCGGGTGCGGCAGGGACGCGGCGTCAGGAACCGGCGGCGCGGCCGGGAGGCGGGACGCCTGCGGTGCTTCGGTGGGGCGGTCGAAATGCAGCCACGGCGCGGCCCGTGCCCGCCTGAGCGTCTGGTCCGTCATGGTAGTGGAGGGTCGCGGTCCCTCCTCGCGTAGCGCCATACGGACACCTGCCACGATGGCACTCCGGACGGTTTGCGGGTCGCGGAATCTGACTTCTGTCTTGGCGGGATGGACGTTGATGTCCACATCCCGCATCGCCACGTCGATGTAGAGCGCGACCATGGGCTGGCGGTCATGCGCGATCACACCTTGGTAGGCGCCACGGATGGCGCCGTAGAGGACGCGGTCCCGCACCACCCGACCGTTCACGAACAGGTATTGCGCGCGCGTGTTGGCCCGGTTGACGGTCGGCAGTGATGCCAGACCGGAGACGCGGGTGGTTCCCCGCTCGTAGTTGACGTCAACGGCATTGTCTGCGAACGCGTCACCCATGACCGCGCGCAGCCGGTTATCGCGGGCACCGTCGGACCCCGCGGGCACGCGGAGATCGAGTCGGGTGTGGCCGTCAATCTGGAGCTTGAAGGCAGTGCGCGGGTGAGCCATCGCGAGTTCGCGGATGGTTTGGGATACCGCCATCGCTTCCGCACGGTCGGACTTCAGGAACTTGAGCCGCGCAGGAGTGGCGCGGAAGAGGTCGGCAACCGTGACTCGGGTACCCCGCGAGATGGCGGCCGGCGTCACGGGGCCAGTCGATCCGGCGTCTACCGTGATCTCGCAAGCATCCTCGGCGCCATCGGCTCGTGACATCACGGTCAGCCGGCTGACGGAGCCGATCGAGGGAAGCGCTTCACCACGGAAACCCAGGGTCTCGATGGCGAACAGATCGTCGTCGGGGAGTTTTGAGGTTGCGTGCCGCTCCACCGCCAGCGCCAGGTCGACAGCATCCATTCCATGACCGTCGTCGGTAACGGTTATCTCTGTTTTTCCGCCGCTCGCAATGCCAACGGAGATCGCCGCGGCACCGGCATCGAGCGCGTTTTCGATCAGTTCCTTTACGACGGACGCAGGGCGCTCGACGACTTCGCCTGCGGCAATTCGATTGACCGTTCCTTCAGGGAGCCGGCGGATCGGCATTAGTGCTGGACCTGCGTCAGGATATCGATGACGCGCTCCTTGGTGCCCTCCACCGCAGGCTGACCGAAGGGATCGATTCCGAGGATGTCGGCGAGGAGGACGGTTTCGATCATGAGGTGCGCCATCAGGGCACCGTAAGCCACCTGGCTCCGGTGCGCGAACGTAAAGGTACGCACGGGGCGGCCGGAAGCAGACAGGCTCGCGGCAGTCGCATCCGCATGCGCGTTCCATAGGGATTCAAGCCGGTGGGGAAACCAGCCGGGATACCCGACTGGTTCCGCTGGAATGCGGATGTCGAGCGCGGCCGGGGCGCGCAGCAACGTAAACATTTGCCCAGGCGGTCCATCCAGCCAAAGCTGCAACTGGCTGTGCTCATCGTCGGTGCCGTACGCGGTCACGGGGGTAAAGCCCTGGTTGTCTTTCCCCAAGCTTTCGGCCACCAGTTGCCGGTACCACGATTGCAGCGGCTCCATCGCCGATTCGTAGGCGAGCGTGACCAGCGAGGCCGTCCCGTGACGCTCATGGAAGGCGGCCATCGCCGCCGCGGATCGGGCGGCCGAACTAAGACCCTCTCTCGGAAATGCGCGGGCCAAGACGGCTCTTCCGCCAGCCAGGACATCCGCCTTGCCGCTCTCCGATCCGTCTTGGCCGATGGCCGCTGGCAGGAGCCCGGTGATCGTGAACGCGGCGAACCGGCCGCCCACGTCGGCAGGCACATCCAGTACGGGGACCCCGCGTACTTCGGCGAGGGTCCGGAGGGGCGATGATCGAGCTTGAGTCAGGCACACCGTTCGCTGACTGATCGCCTCGGAAGCCAGCGCCTCGCCGTACCAGTCGAGGAGTATTGCGAAATGGGCGAGCGTTTCGGTGGTGCAGCCAGACTTGCTGATGAAGACGCAGCAGACTCGTTCCTGGCCGAAGCGGTTCAGTTTCTCCCGAAGATTCGCGCATTCGTCCGGGTTGATGCTGCCGGCAAACGCGATCGAAGGTCGGATGGAACTGTCCCCACCCGTCGCTAGGGCAAATGCCTTGCCAGCGTGCATGGATCCCCCGCAGCCAACCAGGACCACGAGTTCGGCGTCGCGGGCGAACCGCCGCGCGACGTCGAGATAGGCGCGGGAAGGGGGCCCGGTGTCCAGGGCCGTAAGGAACGGCAGTCCCCCGTCCCGGTATCGTTCTTCCAGCCGTGAGAGCGCGAGCCGGGCCGCTTGCCGGTGCTTCGCTTGCCCGCCCGAGTGATCGCACCATGCCGTCAGGTCGGCGCTGACGTCGGAGGCGTCGGACAGGTCCTGGCGTTCGGCGCACGTCGCGTCCGGGAGGGCATAATTGGTGAGCGGAACGCGGTTCACGGGTACCGCCGGGCCAAAGACCGGCTCACTTGGCAATCTGCCAGGAGTCGAAGCGTCCGCCGGGACCAGCAAGTGCCATTCCCCGCAGGCGTGCAGAGTGATACAAGACCGCAGCCATCACCCTCAAACAAGTTGCGGAGCACTGAGGATGGACACGGTGATTTACCACAATCCCAAGTGTAGCAAGTCCCGCGCGACGCTCGCGCTGCTTCGTGAGCACGGGATCGAGCCCGAGATCGTGGAATACCTGAAGACACCGCCTGATGCCCTGACGCTCACCGAAATTCTTCGCCGACTCGGGATCGCACCGCGTGACCTCATACGCCAGCGGGAATCTGTCTATCGCGAGCGCAATCTCTCTGATCCCAATCTCGACGACACCGCCCTGATCGCTGCCATGGCGGCGGATCCGATCCTCATCGAGCGGCCGATCGTGCTGCACGGCGGCCGCGCCAGGGTCGGCCGTCCACCGGAGTCGGTGCTCGAAATCCTCTGACGTCGGCGAGTGTGCCACGCTGACGGTCGGGTGGCGGCGCACATTGAGCCGGTCGTGATCAAGAACAGTTGCATGGACGGTGGCCCGCTGTGACCCAATCGGCTGACCCGCACGCTTGGCTTCGATGCGCGGACTGGCCAGCTGTCCTGCGCGACCCGGCGGCATTGGAGCCCGGGATTCGTTCCCACCTTGAGCGGGAGAACCGGCGGACGGAGACGGCGCTTCGGCCAGTCGCCACGCTAAAGGATGACCTGGCGCGCGAACTTCGCGCGCGGATCCCGGGCAGGGATGCCGACGTTCCGGTCCCGGACGGGGCGTACGCCTATTACCAGCGATTTGAAGAGGGCGGCGAATACCCGATTCTCTGCCGGGTTCCCGCGGACGGTACGACCGAGGAAGTCTTGCTGGACGGGAACCGAGAGGCGGCCCAAGTCAGCTTCTTCAGGATCGGCGGCGCGCGCCACTCACCCGACCACGGAACGCTGGCCTATGCAGCCGACCGCAAGGGCTCGGAAAAGTACGAAGTGCGGTTCCTTGCGCTTTCTAGCCGAGCGGAACTCGCCGACCGATTGCCGGAGACCCAGGGAGATCTGGCGTGGTCGCTCGATTCCCGGCAGCTGTTCTACACGGTCTTGGATGATCAGCATCGGCCGTGGCAGGTGCGCCGACACCGGCTGGGCGACTCCCCCGATTCGGATGAAACGGTATTCACCAGCCCGTCACCGCAGGTGTTTGTCTCCGTCAGTCGGACCGAAAGCGGGCGCTTCATCCGCATCGATTGCCATGAGCATGCCGATTCTTCCGAGACGTACTTGATCGACGCGTCTCAGCCGGCTTCGGAACCCGTGCCGGTCTGGCCTCGGCGAGAGGGCGTGCGCTATACGGCGTCGGACCACGACGACCAACTGCTCATGCTTACGAACGACGACGGGGCGGAGGATTTCAAGATAGTTCAGGTCCCCATGAACGGGGACCGCACGGAGGCGCACGAACTGGTGCCACATCGTGCCGGTGTCTACATACTCGATATGCAGGTGTTCGCGGACTGGCTAGTCCGGTTGGAACGCGTCGCCGGATTGCCCCGGATCGTGGTCCGCAATCTGCACGACGACGTGGAATACACGATCGATGCAGGAGGGGAAGAAGCCTTCAATCTACAGCTTGTACCCGGAATGGAGTACGAGGGTCGGGCGGTTCGCTACGTCTACAGTTCCCTCACGACGCCAAGCAGAACATTTGATTTCGATCTGCGTGAGCGAACGGCCGTGCTCCGAAAGGAGCAGGAAATTCCCGGCGGACATAACGCGGATCAATACGTTACCAGGCGACTGACGGCGCAGAGTGACGACGGCGCGGAGGTGCCAATCTCGCTGGTGCATCGGCGAGACTTGGTGCTGGATGGCCGCACGCCGCTCCTTCTCTACGGCTACGGTGCCTACGGTCACGCCACGCCGGCCTCGTTCGCCCACACCCGCTTCAGCCTGCTCGACCGGGGGTTCGTCTACGCGATCGCGCATGTTCGCGGCGGCACGGAACTGGGCTACGGCTGGTACCTGGATGGCAAGCTGGAGCACAAGGAGAACAGCTTCACTGATTTCGTTGCGGCGGGACGGGCATTGGTACAGGAGGGGTACACGGCTCGTGGGCGGATCGTTGCGCATGGCGGCAGCGCAGGAGGCCTGTTGGTGGGGGCGTCGCTAAACAGGGAATCCGACTTGTTCGGATGCGTGATCGCGGAGGTGCCGTTCGTCGACGTGCTAAACACCATGCTGGACGCTACGCTTCCATTGACTCCGCCGGAGTGGTCGGAATGGGGCGACCCGATCCGCGATGAGGCGGCCCGGGTTCGAATCGGTTCGTACTGTCCCTACTCCAATGTGTCGGAACGTCGGTATCCGGCCGTGCTTGCGACCGCTGGTCTAACGGACCCGCGCGTCGGCTATTGGGAACCAGCCAAGTGGATAGCAAAGCTTCGAGAACATACGACTTCGGCCGCGCCGGTCCTCTTGTGGACCAATCTCGAGGCCGGTCACGGAGGGTCAGCAGGCCGGTTCGCACGCCTTGACGAGGTTGCACTCGTGTACGCGTTTGCCCTTATGACCGCAGACACATGAATACAGACGCCTCAAGTCCATACGGCCGTCTGGCCGATCCGCTGGAACTCGCCCAGGCGCTGATCCGCTGCCCCAGTGTCACGCCTACCGACGCCGGCGCCCTCGGCGTTCTGGAGGAAGCTCTCGCGGGTCTCGGGTTCTCGTGCAAGCGGCTTTCCTTCGGAGATCCCGATAGCCAGGGTCCAGATGCGCTGGTCGAGAACCTGTACGCCCGCATCGGCGCAGGCCGACCCAATTTCTGCTTCGCCGGCCATACGGACGTTGTGCCGCCCGGCGCCATAGGATCGTGGGACAACGATCCGTTCGCAGGCATCACCCGGAACGGAATCCTGCACGGGCGCGGCGCCTCGGACATGAAGGGCAGCATCGCCGCATTTGTGGCAGCGTGCTCGAGGTTCCTGCGCGGTTCGCACGCGTACGGCTCAATCAGCCTTTTGATCACGGGTGACGAAGAAAAAGACGCACGAAACGGCACAGTTCGGGTCCTGGATTGGATGCAGCGGCACGATGAGCATATCGATGCGTGTCTCGTGGGCGAACCGACCAACCCACAGCGACTGGGCGACATGATGAAAATTGGCCGTCGCGGCAGTGTCAACGCCAATCTGGTGGTTGAAGGCACGCAAGGGCACGTCGCATATCCGGAACTCGCTGACAACCCAATCCCTCGCCTGGTTGCATTGCTTTCGTCGCTCCTGGCGGAGGCGCCGGACAACGGGACCGACCATTTCCAGCCGTCCAACGTGGAAGTTACGTCGGTGGATGTCGGGAATCCAGTCACCAATGTCATACCAGATAGTGCCACGGCGTGCTTTAACGTGCGGTACAGTCCGGCGCACTCGCCCGAGTCGTTGGAAAGGTGGCTGCGTGAGCGGCTCGATCGCGCGGCGGCCGGAACCTACCTGCTGGAACTGGACTGGAGCGGGCCGGCGTTCCTTACCGAGCCCGGCCGGTTGACGGAAGTGATTTCGCGAGCCGTGGCGGATGTGACGGGGCGACAGCCGGAGGCTTCGACGAGCGGCGGCACGTCCGACGCTCGGTTCATTCAGTCGGTTTGCCCGGTGGTCGAGTTCGGCGGGGTAGGGAAGACGATGCACCAGGTGAATGAGCACATTCTGATCGAGGATCTGCGGGCACTTGCGGATGTGTACGAACGGGTTCTCGGGCTTTTCTTCGAGACCGAGGGAGACATTGGCAGGAAGCGGAGCGGCCGGGGGTCGGACGCGGCATGAGCTCGCGGGCGGACGACGATCGTCCTCCGGAGACCGACGTCGAGTTCGACGTGGTCGTCATCGGCGGCGGGTTCGGCGGCATGTACATGTTGCATCGCCTGCGCGGCGTCGGAATGTCGGCACGAGCCTATGAGGTCGCGGACGATGTAGGTGGCACGTGGTACTGGAACCGCTATCCGGGTGCGCGATGCGACGTGGAGAGCATGCAGTACTCGTACTCGTTTTCGGAGGACCTGGAGCAGGACTGGAGCTGGTCGGAAAAGTACGCGTCGCAGCCAGAGATTCTCGAGTACGCCCGGCACGTCGCGGATCGCTTCGATTTGCGGAGGGATATCCGGTTTCGAACCCGTGTGACGACGGCGAGTTTTGACGAGCAAACGCATCGATGGACGGTTGAGACGAACCGAGGAGACCGGGTAACCGGGCGGTTCCTCGTTTCGGCGGTGGGCTGTCTGTCCGCCGCCAACTTGCCGGCCTTCGAAGGGATGGACGACTGCCAGGTGCCGATCCTGCACACCGGGCAATGGCCGCACCGGGGCTTTGACTTTTCTGGTCTCCGCGTCGGTGTGATCGGGACGGGCTCTTCCGCCATCCAGTCCATTCCGGTCATTGCCCGGGACGCCGAGTCGGTGGTCGTCTTTCAGCGCACGCCAAACTACGCGGTTCCGGCACGAAACACGCCGATGAACCGAGACTATGAGCGCAGGGTCAAGGCGAGCTATCCCGACTTCCGTGCCCTGGCCCGCACCCGTATGCCGGCCTTCCTGTTTCAATATGACAAACGCTCGGCTCTGGAGGTGCCGCCTGTTGCCCGCGACCGGCACTACGAGGACTACTGGCGTCGGGGCGGACTTGGATTTCTGGGCGCGTTTTCCGACCTTCTGCTGAACCAGGAATCGAACGACAGCGCCGCGGAATTTGTTCGCGGCAAGATCCGTTCGGTGGTCAAGGATCCGGTGGTTGCCCGGTTGCTGTCGCCCAGCAACGTATTCGGCTGCAAGCGCCTGTGCGTCGATACCGGCTACTACGAGACCTTCAATTTGCCGCACGTGAATCTGGTCGACGTGTCCGAGACGCCGATCCGGTGTTTCACCGAAACCGGCTTAGTGGTCGCTGACCGGCGCTACGACTTCGACGCCATCGTGTGCGCCACCGGATTCGCGGCGATGACAGGATCGCTCGACCGCATACGTATTACTGGTCGAAACGGCATGACATTGAAAGAGAAGTGGAAGGCGGGTCCCAGAACTTACCTCGGCCTGACATCCGCCGGATTCCCGAACTTCTTCACGGTCACGGGGCCAGGAAGCCCGTCGGTCTTGGCCAACATGATGCCTGCCATCGAGCAGCACGTGGACTGGATCACACACTGCCTGCTTCGAATGGAAGAGGCCGGTTCTCGGACCATTGAGCCCTTGGCGGCAAACGAGGATGACTGGGTCGGCCACGTCAACGACGTTGCCAGTGAATCCCTGCGGTCGAGCTGCAGTTCCTGGTACATCGGCGCGAACATTCCAGGCCGTCCCCGCGTGTTCATGCCGTACATCGGTGGATTTCCGGCGTACCTTGAGCGATGCAACTCAGAAGCCGAGTCGGGCTATGCCGGTTTCGCAATTGAGGGTGGAGCGCCTGTAGCGCCGCCACGCGCCTTTCCGTGGACGACAAGGTGGTCAGTGGTGACATCGAATTGACGTGAGCCGTCAAGCGTCCACCATCGGGCGAATTCTCAGTTGCGGCTATGTTTAGTCTGATTCAAGCGTACGAGGATTGCTAGCGGCGACGGGCGGACAGGCGCTTGGTGCCGCTAGGCCGCGCCAACCGGCACCCCCTGCTGCCCACACACGTTCAGGCGTCGTGGGCCGCACCGATTTCGTTGACCCATCCGCGGAGTTCAATTATGTCTAATCCCATGTGTGGCCGATACAGCCTGACCGATCCCGCTGGCGCCCGGCGCGACCTTTTCGGGGACCCGAACGGGTCCGTGCCTGAACCAAACGCCCACATTGCCCCGGGAACGGAGGTGCTTGCCGGCGGACGAAGTGCCGAGGGCCAGATTCGCGCGGCGATACTGTTCTGGGGCCTTTCGTCGGAACGTTCCGAATCGTCTGGTTTGGTCGTGAACGCGCGGGCCGAGAACGTGGCCCGGAACCCGTCATTCAGGGAATCCTTCCAGCGCCGCCGTTGCTTGATTGCGGCGGACGCCTTCTACGAATGGGGGATGCCGGAGGAAGGCGCCCAGATCGCGTGGAAGTTCAGGGCGGCTGACGACGGTTACCTGGCGTTTGCCGGGATCTATCAGCCGTTGCGCTCGGCCAGTGAGGGTGGTCCGGCTACCGGATGCGTGATCGTGACGACGGCGTCGAACGGCCTCGTGGGCCGGGTGCACGACCGCATGCCGGCGATCGTCACGCGGGCCGATTTTGATACCTGGCTGGATCCCGAGACACCTAGGGAAGAATTGCAAGATCTGCTTCGACCTCTTCCCGATGAGGAACTGCAGGCCGAGGAGCTGGAACCACTTTCGTAGTTCCGTCGCCGCGGAGCAGCCGGGTGCCGTCCGCCTGGAAGCACGTTTCATGCAGATGCGTTTCGCTATAGGTTGAAGCGAAACAGGATGACGTCGCCGTCGCGGACAACGTAATCGCGGCCCTCGCTGCGGAGTTGGCCTGACGCGCGGGCCCCTTGCTCGCCACCTGCTTCCACAAACGTGTCGAAGGCTGCTGTCTCCGCGGCGATAAACCCGCGCTCGAAGTCACTGTGGACCACGCCGGCCGCGCTCCCGGCCGCCGTCCCGGCACTGATCGTCCAGGCACGCGTCTCTTTCGGGTTGGCAGTGAAGAACGTGATCAATCCCAGTAGCGCGTAGCCCGCGCGCGCCACCCGAAGGAGCCCCGACTCGGAGAGCCCGACGCTGCCAAGGAATGCCTCGCGGTCTTCCGCAGCTTCGAGCTCAATGAGTTCGGCTTCCAATTGCGCCGACACCAGCAGCAGGTCCGCATCGTGCGTGGCGGCGTGGGCTGCCGCAGCCTGCGTCAGCGCGTTGCCGTGGTGAACATCTGACTCGGCGACGTTGGCAACGAACAACACTGGCTTGTTCGTCAGCAGGCCCAGCTCCCGAAACAACGCCGCATTGCTCTCGTCGGCCAGCTCTCGTGCTGGCTGACCGTCTCCCAGCTGCTGGATGCTGCGTTCCACGATCTCAAGCCGCTGCCGGCTACTTCGGTCGCCGCTCCGAGCCGATTTGATCAAGCGATCCTGGGTTCTTTCCAGAGTTCCGAGATCGGCAAGCAGGAGTTCCGTTTCCACGACTTCTGCGTCTGCCACGGGGTCCGGTCGCCCGGTCACGTGAGTGACGCGGTCGTCGTCGAAGCAACGCAGCACGTGGACGATCGCATCAACTTCCCGGATGCGCGCGAGAAATCGGTTGCCGAGGCCCTCGCCTTGGCTGGCGCCTTTCACCAGGCCGGCGATGTCCACGAAGTCGATCACGGCAGGGGTGCGGACAGCGGATCCGGAAATGGCGGCCAGCCGATCAAGGCGTGAATCGGGAACCGGTACGCGACCAACATTTGGCTCGATGGTGCAGAAGGGGTAGTTGGCTGCCTCCGCGGCGGCCGCTCCGCTTAAGGCATTGAACAGAGTGGACTTTCCGACATTGGGCAGCCCCACAATGCCGCACCGGAATCCCATGGCGGGTGCCTCAGTCTCCCCCCGCCGCGGGCGGCGGTGCATCCAGCACCACACGATTCATAAAGCGATCGTCTTCGCCGCTGACCAGCAGCGGCGCCGAGGTTGCCATCGCGGCCAGCAGCGGTTGCAGCCAGTCAAGTTCGGCCCGACCAAAATCCCTGAGGACATACCGCTCCGCCGGTTCGTCATGGGGCGGACGGCCGATCCCGATCCGGACCCTTCGATAGTCGCGTCCGAGACAGCGATCGATGCTGTCAATGCCCCGGTGGCCGCCACTGCCGCCGCCGTGGCGAACCCGGACTTTTCCGGCCGCGAGATCAAGGTCGTCGTAGAACACCGTTACCCGCGCCGGAGGTACCTTGTAGAACCGGCAGGCCAAACTCACGGACTCGCCCGAGCGGTTCATCCAGGTAAGGGGACACAGCGCCAAGACGGAGGTGCCGTCAATCCGGCCTGAACGGATGGCGCCACGAAATCGCTGCCTCGTACGCCCAAAACGGTGTTCGGCGGCGATCGAGGAAAGCGCCATGAAGCCGGCGTTGTGTCGCTGGCGTGCGTGCGTTGCTCCCGGGTTGCCGAGCCCGACGAAAACCTGGTCCACGAGATCGGCCTCGCGACCGGGTGGCTACTCTTCCGTTGGTGCTTCTTCCAGTTCGGGAGTCTCCTCGAGCTCCTCCCCTTCCTCTACTTCTTCTTCTTCCTCTTCAGCAGTTGCGGCGGAGACCAGCGCGGAAGGTGCGACGATGCTCGCAACCGTGAAATCCCGATCCCCGATGGTGGGCTGCACGGCGGGATCCAGCTCGGTGTGGCTGATATGGAGGCTGTCACCGATTTCCAGTTCCGCGACGTCGAATTCGATTGCTTCCGGGATCAGGCTGGCCGGGCAGTTCACGTTGATGGTGCGTCTGACGATGTTGAGCACGCCGCCGCGCTTGAGGCCAGGGCAGACCTCCTGATTGAGGAACGCAACCGGGACTTCGACGGTGACCCGGGTGTCCGGTCCGACACGCAGGAAATCCAAGTGGACCGGATCATCGGTGACCGGATGGTAGGCGACAGCCTGCGGCAGCACCCGGATCGCGGAGTCCCGGTTCAGATCGATGTCGTACAGCCTGGTTCGAAAGCCTGGTCGCCGGATTTCGCGACGGCTGAAATCGAGATCGATGTCGATGGCGACGGGTTCGAAGTCCTTGCCGTAGATGATGGCCGGCAGCCGGCCCTTTCGGCGGAGCTCCCGTGCCCCTCCCTTGCCGCGAGGTGTGCGCACCTCGGCTTTGATGGTCGACGTGTTTTCCATAGGTCCGTCCCGGGGGCGAACGATGCCCCCGCCTCAGTCAAAGAGGTTGGATACCGAGCGATGATCGCTGATCCGCCGGATCGCCTCGGCGACCAGCGGGACGACCGAGAGTGTCTGGATTTTCGGCGATTTTGCAACCTCGTCGCGCGCGGCGATGCTGTCGGTCACCAGCAGCATGTCCAGCGTGGAACCATCGATCCGCTCAACTGCCGGGCCTGACAGCACACCGTGGGTCGCATAGCACGCAACGCGGCTGGCTCCGGCCGTCGTCAAAGCCTGCGCCGCGTTACAAAGAGTGCCCGCGGTATCGACGATGTCATCCACGATGATGCAAACCCGCCCGCGGACTTCTCCGATGATGTTGACGACTTCGGAGACGTTCTCGCGGTCGCGCCGCTTGTCGACGATGGCCAAGCTGCTGTCCACCCGGGCGGCCAGGTACCGCGCTCGAGCGACGCCGCCGACGTCGGGCGAGACCAGTACATAGGAATCGTTCTGGAACCGCTCCCGGATGTCGGCAGCGATTACCGGCGCGGCGTACAGGTTATCGACGGGGATATCGAAGAATCCTTGGATCTGGTTTGCGTGCAGATCTATGGTCAGCACGCGACTGGCACCGGCCGTCGTGATCAGGTTGGCGACAAGCTTGGCCGAGATCGGTGCGCGGGGCGCCGCCTTTCGGTCCTGGCGCGCATAGCCGAAGTAAGGGATCACTGCCGTAACGCTGGCCGCAGAGGCACGTCTCAGGGCGTCGATGCAGACCAGCAGCTCCATGATGTGATCGTTAGCGGGAGGAGACGTGGATTGCAGCACGAACACGTCCTGGCCCCGGACGTTTTCACGCACCTCGACGAACACCTCGCCGTCCGAAAATCGCCGAACATCGGCAGCTGTCAGCCTGAGGCCCAACTCATCGGCAACCGCGCTAGCGAATTGCTCATTGCTGTTTCCAGCCAGTAGGCGCATGGGCCGCGGCATCCCCGGTGTACCCGCGCCCGTCGTCATCGACCTGCGCAACAAAAAATCTACTCATGCACCGCATCGGGGTAAAGGGACGGGCCGATCAGGAAGTACCGCCAGCGCACGCGTCGAAGGCCTGGAACGGCCCGTCGGACGCCAACGTCCCCGCACCGGTGCGGCGTTCCGGGAACCTGCCGGAAAGGATCGCGTCGCCACCGCCTACCGGCGGCGGATCCGTGCCACCTCGCCGCAGGCCCGCCGTCGCCGCCCCACCAAGACTCCACGCAAGCGACCATCCGGCCGATCGTCATGCCGACGGAAGCCCCGGTGATTGCGCAGTTACTGGCGGCGGGTTCAGGGGGCCCAATGCCCTCTCCGGTCCCGAGCACCGGGCTGGGTAGTCGCTGTCACTGATCAAAGCTTGGATGCCGGCGCGGTTCGCCCATAGTCTTCAGAGTCAGTCAATGCGACCGCGAGTGCTCGCCAGCCGGTTTCTACGAACTTGGCGAGGCTTGACCGGGGCTCCATTCTGGTCGACGTCCCGTTCTCATCGTCTCAGTCCGGCGGTTCGGACTCCGGAACGAGATGTCTTTGCCGCCATCCGTCCGGAGAGTCCGCAATGCGATGGGATTTCCCGCCCGAGGACGTGCGCCCTACAAAGCTCGAACACGACCACAAACGCGCAAAGAATCGATTGGCTTTGCTAGCTGCCTCGATGCCGTGTCGTCACGGTCAATCGGGCTTGCGAACGCGAATAGAGTGCGCTCGTTGCGGTTTGCCTTCCCGCCATATGCCGTCATCTATCAATGATGGGGCGACCGTCCGGGATGGCAAAAGATGATACATTGGGTGCGTCGTCCTTGCCTTAACTCATAGAGGAAACCGACCCATGTCGTCCACGGAAGCCCGCCTTAGGACCCTCATCAGGGAGAATCTCGACTTGGACCATGAACCTGACTTCGACCTGCAGTTCAGTGAAGTCGGGGTTTCTTCCATCGATGCAGTGGCATTCTACAAGTTGGTCAACGATGAGTTTCAGCTAAACATGGTGGCGGAGGATTGCTTGCAATTCCGGACCCTGCGGGATCTGGTCGCGCATATTGATTCGCGCGCGGGCTGAAGCTTCCTTGTCGTTCGTGTACGTCTATTCGATATCGTACTTGCTGCAGCTTGAGCCGGGCTGATCGTCCTTTGGTTGGGCGGCAGTTACCGCCTGCACGGAGTGCCGGACTGTCGCCCGGCGTGGCAGGCGTATCGGCCAAGTGATGCTATCGAAAGGCAGATGGCGAACCCATGAGGACTGAAGCAGCGTGGGAACTACCAGAGCCGATTTCAACTTGCCGGGTGGAGATAGACGACCAGACAACGACGACCGTGCGACAGCACGGCAATCCTGATGCAGACGTCCGGATTGTCTTGAGCCACGGAAGCGGGCTCGCCGCCGACCTCTACTATCCCTTTTGGTCGCTGCTGGCGGACGATTTCGACCTGTTCATATACGACCTCAGAAATCACGGTTGGAATAGTGTTGGCGCGCGACGAGATCACAACATCCCAAGATTGATTCACGATCACGACGTCATTCTCGAATCCATCGACCGCAACTTCGAGATGAAACCGACGGTGGGCATCTTTCACTCACTTTCCACGCTCGTGCCGCTTCTTTCCTTCACCAAACGCTACTCGGCGCTCGTACTGTTCGAACCGCCGCTGTGCAAACCAGGTGCCAGTCAGCTGGAGCTTCATGATGCCGCTGAACACGCTGCCGCGCTGATCAGGAAGCGGGGACATCGATTCAAGACACGAGAAGAGTTTTCCGATTTTCTTCGTCTGGTACCAACTTTCGCTCGGGTTCTGCCCGGAGTGCGGGAATTGATGGCCCTGACAACGTTACGAAAATCCGCAGACGGCGAAGGCTACGAGCTGCGTTGTCCAAGGGAATATGAGGCCCAGCTCATGGATTACGGTCGCAGCTTCTTTCCGCTGCTGAACCTCGATTTGCTGTCATTCCCGACGAAGGTCATCGGCGGTGATCCGACAATCCGAAATACGTATCTGCCCACATTTGATTTGGAACACGTTTCGGCTGTCGATTACGACTTCGTACCCGAGGCGACGCACCTGCTTCAACTGGAAAAACCCGCAGAATGCGTAGCCGTCACCCGAGCGTTCCTGGAACGGCTGGCGATCGTGTAGGGGTCAGATCTGCCATCGACGGACGGGCCGCCGCAAAGCCCGCGGTTGGATTGAGAGGCGTGTCTATCGTCCAGTTCCGGATGATCCAGTTTTTCTTGCCAGATTCGTCGAGGGTCGGTGCGCCAATCCGCTAGCCTGCAGCTCGACCAAGTCGGACAATCCAAGCTCCCCAACTGGAGGCTCTACACCCCTCGCTTGGATTTAACCGAGCGTGGCGAGGTGGCCACAGCGCTTGTGCACCCGCTCGAACTCCATACGGAGGTCGTTCATGAGCATCGGTTCGATCAGTCGAACCGGTAGGCGTCCAGCAGTGTCCCGCGCATCGGCGCGTCCCGTTCCGAGCGCAGGGTCAGCGGTCAGCTCCTGCGGGCGCAACGGAGGCACGGCTCGGGTCGCACCGTGACGGGGCGGTGCGTTCGGAAACTGCACGGTTTCTCCCGGGCTGGTCCCGGCCGCTCCGTGGATTTGGTGTTGTCGTTGCTCTATTCGAAAACTATCCTCCCCGCAGTTCGGCGGCGACGCCCCGAACACCCCACGCTCTCGGTACGTTCATTTCATGAAGGGTTTTCGCCCATGATTCGAGTTCTCACGGTCGCGGCCGTTCTTGGCGCCTTGGCCATTTCCAGCATGGCTTCGGCAGGCGACGTCGCGAATGGCGAGAAAGTCTTCCAGAAGTGCAAGGCGTGTCATACCGTTGACGAAGGGGGCAAGGATCGCGTCGGTCCCAACCTCTGGGGAGTCTTTGATACGGCCCTGGGGACCAATCGGCCTGACTACAAGTACTCCAAGGGCCTGAAGGCGTTGGGCGAGGAAGGCAAGACCTGGACCGACGAGTTGATGGACACGTGGATTACCAATCCGAAACAGGTAGTTGCCCGCTCGAAGATGATCTTCCCGGGCCTGAAGAAGCCTGACGACCGCGCGGACGTCATTGCGTACCTCAGACAGTTCGGCGGTTAGGCGGGCACCAAGCTAGGAGCCCCCGACCATCGACTTCAGCGGGCAATTCCAGATCCCGGCGCCGCGGGCCCGGGTCTGGGATGCCCTGAATGATCCGGATGTTCTGAAGCAGTGCATTCCCGGATGCGAGCATCTGGCCTCGGTGGGTCCCGACGCGTTCGAAGCTCGGGTTCGGGCCCGGGTGGGTCCGGTATCGGCAGCGTTTTCCGGGTCAGTCAAGCTGTCGGAAGTACAACCTCCCGAGAGCTATGTCCTGGTCGGCGAAGGCAAGGGTGGGGCCGCCGGCTTCGCGAAGGGATCGGCGCGCGTAGCGTTGGCCGAGAGTGACGACGGCGGAACCGTACTGAGTTACACGGTGGAGGTCGGTGTCGGCGGCCGTCTGGCCCAACTGGGTTCCCGGCTGATTGGGGGCGCGATGGACCAGTACTCCACCTCGTTCTTCAATTCCTTCGCCGACATCGTTGCGGCGGAAGCGGCACCGGCAGAGGCTTCCTCCCATGACGCGCCGGTGAAGGATTCGGTTTCCTCGCGAGAAGAGCCTCCAGCCCGTGGCTCACGTCCTGGCTGGCAAACTCCGCTGCTCGTGGCCTTGGGGATACTGGCGGTGCTCTTGGTGCTGGCGTCGTTCAGCTGATCGACGACTCCGATTTGGGCCGCTGAGCCCTCAACAACTGCGCCGCTTTGCCAGGGCCTCGGGGGTGTCGAGGTCGACCAGCGGGGCGCTCGTGCCGCACTCGACCTCACACACTGCCTCGTCGTTGGAGTCCACGACGTGACGGGCGCCCGTGTCGCCGGTCACCCGCAGGATCTCCGCGAAGTACTGGCGCGCGAACAGCACCGGATTGCCGCGGGTCCCGTTGTGCGTGGCGACCACGATACCCCGCCCCTCAATCGGATCGAACGCGGCCATCAGCTGGTCGACCAATCCGGCGTCCACGTCCGGCATGTCGGCCAGCATCAGGACGGCCCCATCGTGGCCTGCGGGAACTGCCGCAAGGCCCGCATGCACGCTCGACGAGAGCCCTTCCCGGAAATCGCTGTTGTGGACGAGTGTGACGTCCAGCCCGTCCAGGACCGCCGCGACTTTGTCCGGTTGATGGCCCGTTACAACGATGATCGGAGCGGCTTCAGAGGCGATGGCGGCGCTGGCAGCCCTGGCAACCAGAGGTTGGCCGTCGACTGACTCCAGAAGCTTGTTGCCGCCTCGCATTCGCTGCGACCGGCCTGCGGCCATGATCACGGCTGCAATTCGCGGGGCCCGGCTCTGACGCCGGCGCGCGGCCGTTTTCTTCAGCAGGCCGCCGGCTCCCATGGCAATGACAGCGGCCGAGTCCACATCGAGATCAGCAGCAAATCGTTCGAGAACCATGTCCAGCCCGTTGCGGGCGGGAGCTCTCGCGCAGCCGGGCAGACCGATGACGGGCGTGGACTGCAGGGTGCCCAACAGGAGCAGGTTGCCCGGGTCCACCGGCATGCCAAAGTGATCGATCCGTCCGCCAGCCCGTTCAATGGCCGCCGGGATCACGTCTCGCCGGTCGACGATCGCCGAGGCGCCACTCACGAGTACCAAATCCGGCTTGCCAAGGAGTGCTTCAGTCAGGGCGTCGGCCAGCTGTGCCGTTTCGTGTGGGACCGTGCGTTCTTCGGCCACCGTGCCACCGAGTTCCACGATCCGGTTGCCGACACCGGTCCGGGACAGCTTCAGAAGTTTGGGCGTTGTGTCGGAAAGGGTCGTCAGCACATGCCCGACCGAGAGGGGCCGGAACGGCGCTACGGAAAGCAGGCCCTCGGCAGACATGCAGGCGGTTTCGACGTCGCCCCTGGGCACGGCAAAGGGAATGATCTTGATCGTCGCGATGAGGTCACCGGTTCGGACTCGCGCCCCATCGGCCAGCGTTGCGATCGTGATGGCTTCCGAAACCAGATTGCAGCGTCGCATGGCGCCGGCATCGACCTGGACGAGGCCGTCGGCCGTTGCCATGACGTTGACACGCCCACCGAACGGCTTGCGAATTTGAGTGCCTGCGCTGGCGGCCGCCTTTGCGAGCGCGGTGGCTGCCGTGTCTTCTTCCATGTCGTCGGGGCCGAGCCGGGCCACCGTCACTCGATCGATGCCAGCCTGGCACAAGGCGTCGATGTCGGCAGCGCTCAGTACGCGACCTTTGCGGAACCTGGTGCCGGCCACCCGAAGCGAATGGGCCAGGATGGCTCCTTCGCAGTTCGAGGCCGGCTGCAGGCCGAAATCCACGGTCAACTCGCCGCCGCACCGCCGCGCCGCACGCTTACGACTTGGGCGAGAATGGCAGCGGCGATCTCGGCTGGAGCCCGCGCGCCGATCGCCAGTCCAACCGGTCCATGGATACGGGCGATCTCGGAATCCGAGAAGCCTTCCCGGCGGAGGCGCTTGCAGCGGGCCGCATGCGTGCGCGTGCTGCCGAGCGAACCCACGAAAAAGGCAGGACTTCGAAGCGCAACGCCGAGGGCCGCGTCGTCCAGCTTTGGGTCGTGGGTGAGCGTGATCACGGCTGTGCGGGAGTCCGGCCGGAGCGATGCCATCGCCTCGTCGGGCCAGAGGTCGACAACCTCGACGCCCGGGAACCGCGCGGCAGTGGCGAACGCACTCCGCGGATCGATCACGATGGTGTCAAATCCAGCCAGAACCGCCATCCTCACCAGCGGCTGGGCAATGTGGACGGCCCCGACGACGACCATCCGGTGCGGCGGGGTGTGGACATGGACGAACCACGTCTCACCGTCGGCCACGACGGTCCCGCTCTCGTCGTCCGCGAGCCGCCGCGAGGCGTCCGCCACAGCCTCCTCGGGTAGGGAGGGGTCCGCGCCGTCGTGCGACACGACCCCCTGCGCGCCATCACTTACTCTGGTGACAACGGCGAGCGGTTGGCGGGCGGCACGTGCCTCGAGAATCCGTGCTAGCGTGGCGTCCTTCACGGGGAGTCGCCAACCCGTTCGACAAGTACCTTGATCCGGCCGCCGCACGCGAGTCCGACTTCCCAGGCGCGTTCGTTCGTCACGCCGAACTCGAGGAGGCGGGCCTTGCCGTCGGCCATGGCCGCCTGAGCTTCACCAATCACGGCTCCTTCGATGCATCCGCCCGACACCGAGCCGACGATTTCGAGATCGGCATTGACGGCGAGCTGACTTCCCGGCTGACGGGGACTGGATCCCCACGTGGCGACGACGGTGGCCAGCGCGACAGGGTGGCCCGCCTGCCGCCAACGCCGCGCTTGGGCGAGTACTTCGTCCGTCGGGGCTGCCTGGGTGGCGGCATCTTCCCGCGGCGGCGGAGCGGAATCCGTCATGATTGTTCCCGTAACGATCAGGCGTGGCGGACAGGCGTGGTGGCCAGAGAATCTGCCAGGGCACGCAGGCTGTCGAGAGTATGGACTGTCCGGGACTCGTCAACGTGAGCTGCGATCGCGGCCATTCCTCCGGCGCGTGGCTCGAAGGCAGCGTAGCGCATGAGCGGATTGAGCCATACGAGGCGACGGCACGAGCGCCGCAGAAGCGCGGCTTCGGCTCCGACATCCACGCCCGGATCGCGCTCGAGGCCGTCGGTCACCAGCAAGACCACCCCGCCGTCGGTGAGAACCCGGCGGGACCAATGCCGATTGAATGACCGCAACGCCGCTCCGATACGGGTACCGCCGGACCAGTCATGCACCTGACTCACGGCGCGCTGCACTGCGCGGTCAGGATCACCCTGGCGGAGAGCCCGGGTGACGTCGGTCAGGCGTGTACCGAAGACGAAACTGAACACTCGACGCCGGGTCTGGCCCAACGCGTGCATGAAGTGCAGGAGCATGCGGGTATAGGCGGACATGGAGCCGGAGATGTCGCACAGCACGATCACGGTGACCGGGCGGGTGCGACGCTGGCGAAGCTGCAGGCGCAGCGGAATGCCGCCGGTTCGCGACGCTAGTCGAAGGGTACCGCGAAAGTCGATGCCGTCCCGTCCTGCCCGCGTGGTCCGGAAGCGTCGCGTCGGTAGGTCGCCCAGCGGCCGGACCAGCCTCTGGACCGCGTCCTGAGCCGCCTGCATCTCTTCCACGCTCATGTCTGCAACGTCGATGGAACCCAGCCGTTCCAGTCGGGATGCACTGAGGGCAGCCGTGGTCGGAGGGGATTCTCGACCATCGCTTGACGGGGGCAGCGCGCCGAGAGCCTCGGCGACCCGCCGTTGGGCCGGAGCAGGGCGACGACGCTTCCCGAAGACGTTCGACTGGCCGACCGGTTCGAGGGCGATCCCCTGCCACAGCGCACGAAATGCGTCATCAAACACATCGACGTCGGCGGCGCGGCGCACCAGGGTGGCACGAAGGCCCCAGTAGACGTCGTCACGCCGGCGGAGGCCAACCGTTCGGAGCGCGGTCGCCGCCGCGATGCCGTCGGCGGGCCCGAGTGTCATGCCGGCACGACGGAGCAGTCGAATGAACGTGAGCAGATTGGCCGCAATGTGTCCGCCTCGACGCCCGCTTGCGGGGTCGGGGGTTACCATGCTCAGGCTGCTTTCCGGTGTGCCTCGGCCAGGAGGCGCGCGGCCTCCGGCCCCCGGACCTGGTCGATGTCGTCCTGGTACTTCAATAGCACGCCGAGAGTCTGATCGACGGAGTCGTCCTCGAGTCGCGTGCAGTCCAGCGCGATCAATGCATGCGCCCAGTCCAGCGTTTCGGCGGTACCCGGAGGTTTGAACAGATCGGTCGAGCGCAACTCTCGGACGAAGGCGACCACTTCCCGTGCCAGCGTGGGCGGTGCCTCCGGCTGACGAACTCGGAGAATTTCGAACTCGCGGGCGGCATCCGGGTATCCCACCCAGTGGTAGAGGCAGCGCCGTTTGAGGGCATCGTGGACCTCGCGAGTCCGATTGGACGTGAGAACGACCGGCGGCGGACTGGCCGCAACGACGGTGCCGAACTCAGGAATGGTGACTCGAAAATCGGAGAGCAATTCAAGCAAGAGTGCTTCGAAGGGGGCGTCGGCGCGATCGACTTCATCGATCAGGAGTACCGGCGGGCCGTCCTCGTGGGCTTCCATGGCCTCCAGCAGGGGGCGGCGCACCAGGAATTGGTCGGTGTACAAGTCGGGCGGATCGTCGTCGTTCTTCACCGACTGGAGGGCCAGCATCTGCGCCGGGTAGTTCCACTCGTAGACGGCGCTCGCGAGATCGAGACCGTCGTGGCAGGAGAGCCGCACCAGCTTGCGCCCGAGTCCGGTCGCCAGCACGTTGGCGATTTCCGTCTTGCCCACGCCGGTTTCACCCTCGAGAAGCAGGGGACGTTCCATGCGCAAGGCCAAATAGACGACCGTGGCCAAAGCCCGGTCGGCGACGTAGTGGCCCGCCTGCAGCAGTTCCAACGTGGCGTCGACCGAAGCCGGCACGGCGTGTGGCATTTTCAGGGTGTCCCGCGCTAGCAGGCTGCGACGGCCCGCTTCGCCATGATGCCGATTAGGTGTGCGCGGTAAGCGGCGCTCGCGTGCAGGTCGCTGGTGAGGCCTGCTTCGTCCACCGGTACGCCGGCCGCCGCTTCGGGGGTGAATGATGCGTCGAGGGCAGCCTCGAACGCTGGATAGCGGGCGGCATATGGCCCGGCGCCGGTCACTGCCACGCGTACCCCGTCAGCGTGTCGGGCGACGAACACGCCGACCAGCGCAAATCGTGAAGCTGGATTGGGAGCCTTTTGGTAGCCCGCCTGGGCTGGTGTGGCGAAGCGGACGGCAGTGACGAGCTCGCCGGGTGCCAGCGCGGTCGAGAAAAAGCCCGTGAAGAAATCCGCCGCGGCGATCGTGCGCCGGTTGGTGATCACTTCTGCGTCAAGCGCCAACAAGGCCGCCGGATAGTCGGCCGCAGGGTCTGCATTCGCGATGGATCCGCCAATGGTTCCCCGGTTCCGAACGGCCGGGTCGCCGATGCGGCTGGCAAGCTCCGCCAGCGCCGGCATGCGGTCTGCAACCAACGCGGAGGCGGCAACTTCGGCGTGGGTAGAGGAGGCTCCGATCCGGAGTCGGCCATCCTCTTCGGAGATGCCGCGCAATTCCTCGACGCCTCCGAGGTCGATCAGGTCGCTGGGATTGGCGAGGCGAAATTTCATCGTAGGAAGCAGTGTCATGCCGCCAGCGAGATAGCTGCCGTCTTCCGTGGATGCGGCGAGCTGGACCGCAGCGTCCAGGGTGGCCGGCTGATGGTAGGTGAAGCGATACACGGGTCGGCCCTCTACTGACGCATGGCGGCGGCACCGGCCAGCACCGCCTGCACGATGTTGTGGTAGCCGGTACACCGGCAAATGTTGCCTTCAAGGCCCTCGCGTACCCGCTCCGGAGTCAACGGTTCCGCCGACTGCGCGAGTTCGATGGCCGTCATCACCATGCCCGGAGTACAGAAGCCGCACTGCAGGCCATGATGTTGGCGGAACGCCTCCTGCATGGGGTGGAGCGACCCGTCGGCGTCGGCCAGCCCCTCAATGGTGCGAACCTCTCGGCCGGCCGCCTGCACCGCCAGCACGCTGCACGACTTGACGGCGATGCCGTCGAGGTGCACCACGCATGCCCCGCACTGGCTGGTGTCGCAGCCGATATGCGTGCCGGTGAGCCGGAGAGTGTCACGCAGAAAGTCCACGAGCAGCGTGCGCGGTTCCGCAGGACCTTCAACGTCCTTGCCGTTCACACGGAAGGTAATGGGAGCGGACTGGTCGGTTGCCACGGGTTTCCTCCGGACCGGGCTGGGCGGGCGCCGGCCATGCCGGCACCGAACCGTCAAGATGAAGCGAAAAGGCCAATGGGTCAATTCGCAGGAACCGGGAGCGGGACCGCTGTCCCGCACTCCGTACCCCCCTCTAGCCGGGGTGCAGCCCGCCGAACCCAGCGCTTCATGGAGTCGTCAGTGCCCGCCTGCCCCTACGTATCTCGTCCCGGCCGTGGCAGGATCACCGCGTGACCCCGACGGAGGCAGGGGAACGGCGTCCCGCCGCTGTTCGGGAGTACGGCAAGGAGATCTGATCGTGGATTCGGACACCTTCCGCGCTCATGCGCACGCATTTGTCGATTGGATGGCGGATTATCTGGCTGGTATCGAGCAGCGACCGGTTCGTGCGCAAGTTCGGCCAGGTGACGTCCTGCGCTTGCTGCCTGCGGAGCCTCCGGCGAAGGGCGAACCCATGGAGGCGATTTTTGCCGACTTCGAAAGGGACATTCTCCCGGGCGTGACCCACTGGCAGCATCCTCGGTTCTTCGCCTATTTCCCGGCGAATGCCAGCCCGCCGTCCGTGTTGGCGGAAATGCTGACCGCGGTTCTTGGAGTCAACTGCATGGCGTGGGAGACGTCGCCCGCGGGGACGGAACTCGAAACGCGGGTACTCGAATGGCTCCGACAGATGCTGGACCTGCCGGAAAGCTTCGAAGGCGTGATTCAGGACTCCGCTTCAAGCGCCACGCTGGTGGCTCTTCTTGCCGCCTGCGAGCGGGCCACAGACGGCGCGGCCGCGGCTCGCGGTCTTGCGGGGCATCGCGCCCATACCGTCTACGCCTCCGCCGAGACGCACTCCTCCATCGACAAGGGGTTGATGATCGCGGGGCTGGGCCGGGAAAATTTGCGGAAGATCCCGACGGATTCGTCGTTCGCGCTGCGACCCGAGGCGCTCGCCAACATGATCCGTCAGGACCGGGAAGCCGGACTGATCCCTGCGTGCGTGGTGGCCACCCTCGGTACGACGGCCGTCGGCGGAATCGATCCGCTCGCCGCCATTGCTGCGATCACGCGTCGGGAAGGCCTGTATCTCCATGTGGATGCCGCATGGGCTGGAAGCGCCCTTGTTTGCGAGGAGTTCCGGCAACTGCTCGCCGGGATCGACGACGTCGACAGCTTCGTGTTCAATCCGCACAAATGGCTGCTCACCAACTTCGACTGTTCTGTCCAGTTTTTCCGTAACATGGGAGAAGTCGAACGAGCTCTCACGGTATCGCCGGCGTACCTCCGGACCGCGGCCGGCGACCAGATCATCGACTATCGCAACCGGAGCGTTCCGTTGGGCAGGCGGTTCCGGGCGCTGAAGCTCTGGTTCGTGATCCGGCACTACGGCATCGCGGGGCTGCAGGCGCATGTGCGTCGCCACATCGAACTGGCCCGGGAGCTCGAGACGCGGATTCGACACGCGCCTGGTTTCACCCTGGCCGCGCCGCGGTCCCTGTCCCTCGTCACATTCCGATATTGCCCGGAGGGCCTGGAAGACGAAGCGGCAGTGGACCGGGTCAATCGGGACCTGCTGGTTCGGGTGAACGAAGGCGGACTGGCGTACCTCAGTCCGTGCGAGGCCCGCGGCCGGGTCGCCTTGCGGCTCGCAATTGGGGCACCGGCAACGGAATCCCGACACGTCGCCGAGGCCTGGGATCACATCGCGCATCTGGCTAGCCTTTGCGTCCCGCCAGCGTCGGGGGGCGGTGCCGGCACACCTTGACGGCGGTTACTGAGAGCGGCGGCGCTCCGGTGCGCGGGACCATGGAAACCGGTGTCCGCGGGGGTCTCCCGTTCACCGGGCCCCGCGGACACGAGTCCACAAACGGCTGACGAACTCCTGCACCTCCGGTGGGTACGGGCTTGCGACGTAGAGGCTTGCCCGTACCTCGTCGGACGGATGAACACCCGGCTCCGTGATCAGCTCGGCGTCGAGGTGCGGACATGCCGCGGCGTTGGCGTTGGCGTAGAACACATGATTGGAGATCTCGGCGATCACATCCGGCCGCATGACGTAGTTGATGAAACGGTGCGCGTGTTCCGGATTGGGGGAGTCTGCCGGGATCGCCATCATGTCGATCCACATGAGGGCCCCTTCTTCCGGGATCACGTAGCGGATCTCGGCGTCGTTGCCGGCTTCCAGGCTGCGCGCGCGCGCCTGCAGCATGTCGCCCGACCACCCCATGGTCAGGCAGATGTCGCCGTTCGCCAGCGCTTGGATTTGCTCGGAGTTGTGAAAGCCGCGGATATATGGCCGGATGGCCATCAGGACGGGTTCCACCCTTGCGATCACGTCGGGATCCTGGCTGTCCGGGTTCTCGCCGATAAAGCTGAGAACGGCTGGAATGACTTCGTCCGGCTCATCCAGGACATACACCCCGCAGTCGGCGAACCTGGAGACGACTACCGGATCGAACAGCATCTGCCATGAGTTGGTGGGAGCAGCGGCATCGCGCTCGGCGATCTGTCGGGCGTTGTAGCCGAGCCCGGTCGTGCCCCACAGGTAGGGTACCCCGTGGCGATTGCCGGGATCCCACCGACGGATCTGCGTCATGAATTGGGGGCTCATGTGCCGGAGATTCGGCAGCTGACGCTCATCCAGCGCCTGAAACACGCCGGCCAGACGCTGCCGGGCGAGGAAACTGCCGCTGGGCACGACGACGTCATATCCGCTATTCCCCACGAGCAACTCTGTTTCGAGGGTGTAGTTGGAATCGAAAACGTCGTAGATCACCCGGATGCCGGTTTCGGCTTCGAAGCCCGAAACGATGTCCGGATCGATGTAGTCGGACCAGTTGTACACCTTGACAACGGCGGTGTCGGTGGCCGCGGCCGAGACCGTGAGCAGCGTCACTGCACAGGTCAGCAAGAGGGTCGGTCTGATGACGGCCTCCCTGGATTGGGTCGCGCGTCGGCGCGTGAACCAGTGGCCAGACGGACACCCGCTGCTGCGACCATGGTACATATCAGGGTCCGCCTTCGAGCAAGGATCCCGGCCCGCCATGTACAGGTTGTCCCTCTACATCGCCCGCCAGCTTGCCGCTCCCTACGCGTTCGTCCTGCTCGCGTTGATCAGCCTGATCATCGTGATTCCTTCTCTGCGCCTGATCGACGTCGTGCTGTCGAAAGGCCTCTCGCCGGAGGCCTTTGTTGGCTTGCTTATCGCCTACGCCCCGCGGGATCTGGCATTCGCACTGCCGTTCCTGGTCTTTCTCGCGACGGCGAGCGCATACGGACGGCTCAGCTTGGACTCGGAACTCGTGGCGCTTCAGGCGACCGGCCGGAGCAACCTCCAGCTCATGACGCCGGCGCTCGTCTTCGGCCTGCTCGCGGGGATCGCGGCACTGGTCCTGGAAACCTGGCTGGCGCCCGCGGGATACCAGCGCTATCGCGACCAAATCCAGGAAATCCGCAGCAGTTACGCCAATCTGCTGCCGCAGGAGGCGACGTTCGTGTCGCCAGTCCAGGGGCTCACCGTGTTCGTGCGCGAACGCGATCCCGATGGGACGCTCAGAGGCCTTCTGATCCACGACGGCCGCGACCCCGGCCGCTCGGTCTCGATCGTGGCGCGGGAAGGACGGAGTCAGTTCAGCGGCGGGTTGCCGCGGTTCGTGGTGTACGAGGGCAGCCGGCACGAAATGGGACCGATTCGCGATCAGATCCATACGCTGAGCTTTGACCGGTACGTTTTTGAGGTGGCCGCAGGGGACCGTCCAGCCGGTAAGCGGCGAACGCGCTCGGTTGCGGAACGTTCGCTGTGGGAGCTTCTCGATGCGCCCCCGGACACCGCGACGTCCGTCCGACGGCAGTTCGAGGCCGAGGCGCAACGCCGGTTGCAGGCGCCGCTGTTTCTCCTGTTGATGGCGCTCGCGGGCGTGACACCGTTTCTTCTTAAGCACCGGATGCGGGAACACCCCCTGCGCCCGCTGCTGTCGGCGAGCGTAGCGGCCGTGACACTGGAGGTCCTCTTTATTGCCGCACCCTGGGCATACGCTTCGTTTCCAGTCCTCATCCCGATTTCCTACGGTGCGCTGATCACGGCGATCGCACTGACCCTTGCCTGGGCGCACGTGCACGACATTCGCCGTCGCTCGCTGCGGATCTCCAGGAGCGCCGCATGACGACATCGATCCGGATCTGGGCCTATCTGGCCCGGCGCCATGTCGCAGGCATCGCAATCGGTTTCGCGGTGATTTCCGCACTAGTTCTGGCCGGAAACTTCGTTGAGTTCTGGCGCCGGGCCGTTGCACGCGACATTGGTGACCTCGGCCTGGTGGGCGGGATGGCGCTGCTGCACTTTCCCTTCCTGATCGAGCACTTCCTGCCTGCGATCGTGTTGATCGGCGCGATGCTGTCCTACCGCCACCTGGGTCGTCATGGCGAGTTGGTGGCGGTGCGCGCCACGGGAATTTCGTGGATGCATCTCGTCATGCCAGGCATCGCGATTGCCGCCGTTATCGGCGCTGGCTGGCTATTCGTGGGAAATCCCGTCAGCGCGGCCACGCAAACGCGCCTGGACAGCTTGGAGGCCAGCCACTTCGGTCGCGATACGGGCCGGCTGACGTTGCTGGGTTCCGGTTTTTGGATCCGTGAGACCGGTCCCGCGGGGGAGACGATCGTCCACGCGCGGACGATCGATCTGGCCACCATGCGGCTGGCCGACGTCGTGGTCTTTCGATTCGGGCAGGGCGATCACCTGGACGAATGGATCAACGCCGACTCGGCGCTGCTGGACGGCCGGGGAAACTGGCAACTGCGGGACGGCGTGATCGTCGACCGGGAACGCGAAGTCGAGCGCGTAACCACTTATTCGATTGCCAGCACGCTCGATCGCCACGCGATCAACGAGGGCTTCACGCCGGCGGGAATGATCCCGTTGTGGAAACTGCCGCAATATGTCGCAACGCTGGAACAGTTCGGTTTTTCGGCCCGCGTGCACGCGATGCAGTTCCATACGCTGCTGTCCCTGCCGGCCACGCTCATCAGCATGATGCTGCTGGGAGCTGCGTTCATGGTTCCGAGCCTGGGCCGTTCGGCTCCGTGGCTCCGGTATTCGGGCACACTGCTCGGCGGCGTGTTGTTCTACGCAGTACGCGATTTCTGCCGCAGCTATGGGGAAACCACGGATGTTCCGGTAGCGCTCGCCGCTTGGCTGCCGGCGCTGCTGCCGGCGGTTTTCGGTGTGGCGGCCATCCTGCACCACGAGGATGGATGACGATGCCGGGCGGTTGCGTCCGCTTGGCCGGTTGCGTGGTGCTGTTCGCGCTGTACCTGCCGAGCACCGTCGCCGCCGTCGAATCGGATATCGAGGCCGATCGGTTTACCGTTTGGGAAGAGACGTCGGTCGTCGAGGCGATCGGCAATGTCCGGCTGCGTTCGGGCGCTCGCACGTTGACCGCCGACCGAATCGAGTACCGGTATGCGGAGGGCCGGATCTTCGCTGAGGGTCAGGTGAACCTGACTGATGCTGACGGGACGGTCCACGCAGTGGAACGGGTCGAGCTGACCGATGACCTGCGTAGTGGCGCGTTCAGAGCACTGCGTTCGCAGTTTGCAGCCGGCGGCGTGCTCTCCGCTCGGTCGGCGCGGCGAACTCGGGGCGTTCGGACCGATTTCAGGGAAGTCACCTACACGCGTTGCGAGACGTGCCCCGATTCCCGCGACCCTCCCCCCTGGCGCGTACGCGCCACGGCGGCGACCCATGAAACCCGTCAGCAGACCATCACCTATCGAGACGTCTTGCTGGAGGCCTTCGGCGTCCCGGTCATGTATCTGCCGTGGGCGCAGTTCAAGGACTTCTCTGTCCGCCGCGCCAAGGGGTTCCTGCTGCCTGCAGTCCGATCGGACCGCGCGCTGGGTTTGGTGGTGGAAACTCCCTATTTCCTGCCGCTCGGGCCGTCCCAGGACCTGCTGCTGCGCACGGGTTACTCCACGCGCGAGGGGCCGCTGCTGGGTGGCGCGTGGCGCCGCGCCGGGATCAGTTCCGACTATCGCGTCGAGGCTTCGGCAACCCGCGGCAGCCGGACGCAGGCCGACGGCACCCGTGCCCAGGAACTACGGGGTCACCTTTCCGCCAAAGGGGCCATCGGTCTAGCCAAGGGCTGGTCCGTCGGCTGGGACGCGACGCGAGCCAGCGACGCGTCGTACCTTGCACGTTACGGTCTCGGCAGGGGAATCAACGTGTTGTCCCAGTACGCGTACCTACGCAAGCGAGGTGACCGGCTCGACGCGGACCTCGAAATGTATGGGTTCCAGAATCTGTCCATTCTTTCCGAGGATGATCGGGTACCGTTCATCTTTCCGCGCGCGCGCCTGCGCTGGGACAGCGGCCCTGCTGTGTTTGGGGGCCGAATCGTTGCCGTTGGTGATGCCTTGGCGCTGGCGCAGGATGATGGTCGGCGCAACCACAGGCTGTCGATCGAAGGCAGATGGGAGCGCAGCTTCCCGCGCGACGCCGGATATGTGCTCGACGCCGTCGTGCGTCTTCGGGCGGATGGCTTTGACGTGCGGGCCGGTGAGAGCGACGCGCCCATCAGCGATCATCGCATAACCCGTTTCGCGCCCTCGGCGGAACTCGGCTGGCGGTTTCCCCTGGTACGGCAGTTCGCGGACGGGCAGGTCGTGGTCGAGCCCGTGCTCCAGGCGCTTGTCGCTCCCGAGGGGCTCAACCGCGATCCGGTTCCCAATACGGATTCGGTCGATGTCGAACTCAGTCATGCCAGTTTGTTTGAGTCCAACCGGTTTCCTGGCCTTGATCGGGTGGAAGGCGGTGTCCGCGTCAACATGGGGATGCGAGGGACGTATCAAGGGACGGGCGGCATCGTCGCACGTGGCACCGTTGGCCGCGTGCTGCGCCTGACGAGCGAGAGCGACTTCGACCCTCATACCGGCCTGGCAGATCAGTCCTCGGATCTCGTGGGCGAGGTCGCCGTGAGGATCGAAGGGGTGGGGGCTGGTTACTGGAATTTCCGGCGGTCTCCGGCGGTTTCCGGCGTCCGGCACGACCAGGTGGGCGCGGAGATACGTCTGGGCCCGGTGGAGACCGCGTTCACGTACGTCCGGCTGCACGACGATCCGACATCGCTGTCCACTGCGAGCTCGGAACAGGTTGGAAACCATGTCGCTTGGCAGATCACGCCGGAATGGAAGCTGACGGGTTATCATCTTCGGGATTTGGGCCGTGCGGCGTATTCTTCGACGCTGAAGGCCGGGCTCGGCCTGAGTTTCCGGAACGAGTGCCTGGATCTGTCCTTGAATTTTCAACGGGAGCCCACGCGCGCGTCGGATATTCCTCCCTCGTCCTCGGTGGGTTTGAAAATCACCCTGCTCGGATTCTGAACGTCCATGCCTCGATTCTCTGAATCTCCGACGCCACTTCGTGTGCCCCGCACGCGGCGCATTCCGTTCCGCTTGGTGGTGCTGTGCGGTGTGATGCTGACCTATTCGACAGGCCCGGCAGTGGGGCAGGAGCAGGAGATCACCCGCGTCGTGGCAGTTGTCAACGACGAACCGATTTCGGTGCTCGACCTGGCGGCTCGGGTCCGTTTCACGGTCGCCACGCTTGGCGCCCCTGAAGACGAGAGTGAGCGGGAGCTCATGGTGCAGGAAGTGCTGGAAACCCTGATCGACGAGCGCCTCAAGGTGCAGGCTGCCGAGCGCCTCTCCGTCGAAATTCGAGGCAGTGAAGCTGAAGCCGCGTACGTGCGATACGCGGGGACGTTCGGGATGGAACCGGACGCGTTCACCCGGACCCTGAGGCAGCAAGGCATCTCTGAGGTCACCGTCTGGTCGAAGATCGACGCCGACTTGCGATGGGGCCGCATCATCCGGGGCCAGGTGGTCGTGGCGCCGGATGCGGTAGAAGCGGAGATCGCCAGCATCCGTGCCGCCGAGGGGCAGCCGGAGTACCGGATTCGTCGGATCGTGCTCCTGGCCGACGGCGACAGCGATCGGGCGCGTGTCCGGGAGGATGCGGCCCGGCTGCGCGAAGAACTGGAAGCGGGGGCAGACTTTCGGCTGCTTGCGCTCCGCCACTCGCAGGGACTACCGGATTCGCCAGGTGGCGACTGGGTGCGCGGCGATGCCGTTGATCCGGTTTTGGCGGAGGTGCTCGCCCGGCTGGACGAGGGCGCGGTGTCGGACCCGGTGGAGACAGCCGGAGCCATCTATCTCGTGCTGTTGCTGGATCGTCGGGCGGTCACCGTGCCCGATGATGAAACCGCCCTTCGCCGCCAGGCAGAAGACCTGGTCTTCAGGCGCAACGCCCTGACGACCAATCGCACGTTGGTGCGGCAACTGCGCGCGAGCGCTCTGATCGACCGCCGCCTCTGACACATGGGCGGTGCCGACGCCACGATTTCGGCTCTGCCGCCAATTCGTGATGTCGTGACAGCTGCCGGCATCGCGCCGCGCAAGTCCTTCGGTCAGCATTTCCTGTTCGATCTGAACGTGGCAGCTCGCATTGCGCGGGCGGCCGGAGACCTATCGTCGGGGACCGTGGTGGAGGTTGGTCCCGGACCCGGCGCCCTGACGCGGGCGTTGCTGCTCGCCGGTGCTCGACGAGTGGTTGCGATCGAACGGGATGCCCGCTGCGTTGCCGCACTGCAGGGCCTGATCAAGGCCGCTCCGGGGCGGCTGTCGGTGATCGAGGCGGACGCCCGCGGCCGGCGGCTCGAAGATTGCGGAGAGCCGCCCGTGCGCGTGGTCGCCAACCTCCCGTACGGCATCGCATCGCGGCTTCTGGTTGACTGGCTCCCTGCGGGTACCGGGGTCAAGGGGTTCACCCTGATGTTCCAGCGCGAGGTCGCGCAACGCATCACCGCTGCTCCCGGCACGTCGGCCTACGGCCGGCTGTCGGTTCTCGTGCAATGGGCAGCGACGGCGCGGATCCTGTTTTCGATTCCACCTGGCGTGTTCGTGCCGCCGCCGCAAGTGCATTCGGCCGTCGTGGAGATCATCCCGCGCGGTTCCACAGAAACGGACGGGCCCACGATGGAGGATCTTCGAGCAGTTGTGCGACAGGCTTTCGGGCAACGCCGGAAAATGCTGCGGTCGTCGCTCGCGGCGCTTGGCAACCCCGAAGCGCTGCTAGCGCAGGCCGGGATTGCGGCAGATCGTCGTGCCGCGGAGCTTTCCGTTGCCGAGTTCGCCCGGTTAGCGAAGGCGGTGGGGCAGCGGGGGGTCAGGTACGCAGCATCATCTCAATGAAGCTGCCAATGCTCTTGCCTCTTCGGCGGATTTGCTCCACCCGGACGACGGACCGGATTTCCTCGACGCAGGTATCAAGGTCGTGGTTCACGATGACGTAGTCGAACTCATGCCAGTGCGATATCTCTTCCTCGGCCTTGGCCAGGCGGTGTTTGATCGTGGTGTCGGAGTCCTGGGCGCGCGCGCGGATTCGTCGCTCCAGCTCCGTCATGGAAGGCGGCAACATGAACACCGAGACACATCGATTGCCCAATGCCAACCGCATGCTTTCGGCGCCCTGCCAGTCGAGGTCGGCGACCACGTCCAGGCCCTGCGCCAGACGCGCTTCGACGGGACCGCGCGGGGTTCCGTACCGGCTGCCGAAGACTTCGGCGTGCTCCAGGAGCCCACCGGACCGGGCAAGTCGGTCGAATTCAGCTTCGCCAACAAACCGATAGTGATCGCCGCGCCGTTCCGTCGCCCGCGGTTTCCTCGTGGTCACCGAAACCGACATCGCCAGTCGTGGTTCGGTCTCGAGCAGCCGGCGAAGCACCGTCGTCTTGCCAGATCCCGAGGCGGCCGACAGCACCAGGACCATGCCGTCGCGCGTGGCGTCCAGCCGAGCATTGGACGGTTGGGCGGCGTTCGTATCGGGCGCATTCATCCGTCGAAGTCGCGCGAAAGGCCGCAGATCACGTCGGTTCCAAGAGCATCGCCGTAGTATAGGCGGCGCGTGAAACACCATCGCCATTGGCCTCGCCGGCCAAGCCGTGGTGCCGTGTCAAACCGCGGACTTATGCCCTCGGGTATCCATACGGGATGGGAGCTTCGCGAGTACGCGCGTCTAGGGCGTGACGCTGGCTCGGCCGCCTGGGCCCCGCCGTCGCCATGCTCGTGTGCACCCACGCAATACGGGACGGAAGGGGCGGGGAAGCAATGGCGAACGATGCATACCGGCGGCTGGTACAGAATTTCGCCGCCATCCAGGACCTGAATTCCGCGGCGAACACCCTGGACTGGTACGCAAGGACCAAGGCTCCGAAAGCTGCGCAGCCGGGGCTTGGAAGCCAGATCGCGACGCTGAGAAAGCAGGCACATGAACTGCTCGTGAACCCCAGGAGTGCCGACGACCTTGCGGCCGCCACAGCGTGCGAGCCCTGGGAAGCCGCCAATCTGCGTGAAATGCGTCGCCGACATCGCCTTGCCACAGCCCTGCCGGCCGATTTCGTGGAGGCTCAGGTTTTGGCGGCCTCCCGAGCCCAGCTGGTCTGGGAGAGGTCGAGGCCGGAAGCGGATTTTGCGGCTTTTCTGCCAGCCCTGAGGGAGTTTCTCGGGCACGTTCGCGAACGGGCTCGGATACAGGGCAGGGCCCTCGGGCTGTCGCCCTACGATGCGTTGTTGGAGGCGCACGATCCGGGCCGGCGGAACGCCGACATAACGAGGATGTTCGGAGAATTGGAAACGGTCCTGCCGGGCATCGTCGACCAGGTCCGCGGCGGACCGAAGCCGGCCGGGCCGACCGGGAAGAAGAGGAAGCTCAAGCGGGTCGCCCGTCGGATGATGACGATGATTGGCCTGCCGGCGACCCATGCTCGCCTGGATACATCATCCCATCCGTTCACCGCTGGCGAGCCCGAAGACATTCGCATTACGACCCGTTATTCCGGAGCCCCGGGCGAAACACTGATGGCGGTCCTCCACGAGTGCGGGCATGCGTTGTACGTCGCGGGCTTGCCCGCGGCCCATCGCCGGCAGCCGGTCGGGGCAGCCCGGGGCATGACCGCCCATGAGAGCCAGAGCCTATTGATCGAGATGTTCGCCTGCCGGTCGCGCGGCTTCGCCGTCCACTACGCACGGCTGCTTCGGGACGAGTTCGGCGAAGAGGGCGCGTGGGATCCGGACCGACTGCACAAGGTGCTCACGCATGTCGAGCCTGGCGTCACGCGCGTCGAGGCAGACGAGGTCACATACCCGCTGCACATCGTCATTCGCCACCGCTGTGAAACCGCAATGCTCGACGGGACGCTCGACCCGGCCGACCTGCCGGACGCCTTCAACGACGCCATGGTGGCGCTGCTCGGAATCCGCCCCACGAATCCGCGTGAAGGCTGCCTTCAAGATCCGCACTGGACTCTTGTGGAGGGTTGGGCCTACTTCCCGACCTACGCGTTGGGAGCACTCATGGCTGCACAGCTGGCCGAGACCATGTGGGCTGTCTTGCCCGATCTCAACGGCGATCTCGCGCGGGGCGACTTTGCTCCGCTTGCCAAGTGGTTGCGGGAGAATGTGCACAGCCGGGGCTGCTTCGATTCGTCGGCGGACGCGTTGCTGGAGCACGCAACCGGCCGCCCGCTCGATACCGGGGCGTTCATGCGCCATCTGGAACGCCGTTACCTGTGCCGCAGGTCATAACGTCCGGCCCCTCGATTCGGGGATTCGGCGTGGACCGCAGTCGGCGGGGGCGGAGGTACGCGCGCTGACACTCGATCCCGCCTGGCGCCGCGACACATCCGGGCTAGCGTCGGCGATCGTCCATCTTTGCGAGAAACAGGCGTATGTGTTCGGCGACCCAGCTGGGCAGTTCCTCCGCGAGGGCTAGTTCGAAATGTCTTCTTGCCGTCTGATCGTCCTCCATCAGAAAAAAGGTCGTGGCGAGTTCGATCCGGGCGCGCACATATTCCGGGCGCGCATCCAGGACCTCGCCGAAAGCCGAGACCGCCTCGTCAAGCAGCGCCTGCCGCTCTGGCGCAGGTACCTGCAGATACTGGACCTTCCCGGCCGACGCCAAACCAAGAAGGAAGAAAAGATCTGTGTCAGTTGAACCGGCTTCCCGGTGAGCGCGCAGCATGGGAAGCACCTGGTCGAAGTGGCCGATCGCGAGCAAGAGACGGGCCTTGTCAATGGTTTCTGCGACCGACGGCAGGGGCGCCGGCTGATCTGATTGCGAATCTTCCGCGTATACGCAAGTGCCACCGGTGAACGTCAGCAGCGCCGCGAATGCGAGCGCCTGCAGCGTGAGGCAAAGTCTCGGGATATCCATAGCCAGCTGCGGTATCGCGTGTTCTCAGCCGCCCGGGGGCAGGTTCGGTCCATCACGTGCCGGCTCCCCGGCTGTCGGGACCGGCAGTCTGGAAGGCGCGGACGGGTGATGCTAGCGACCTGACGACCGCGAATCATGCGTGGGGCAGTACAGCCGGGCACAATGGGACTTCGGACGGCACGGGCCTCGGCAAGTCCGCCCGCTACTCCGCGGCGTGCGAAGCCTCTTGCGTACGGCTGCGAAGAGCTTTCCAACGCGCAACGTTCCGATTGTGCTGCCGTAGCGTTGTCGCGAACGCATGACCTCCGGAACCGTTGGCGACGAAATAGAGGTCGTCGGTTGTCGCAGGACGGATGGCGGCGTCGATGGAGGCGAGGCCCGGAATGCCGATCGGTGTCGGTGGAAGGCCCCGTATCCGGTACGTGTTCCAGCGATGCGGACGTTTCAGGTCGGCCTTTGAAAGTTTCCGCGAAGAGTCGGGATCCATGCCGTACAGCACCGTGGGATCCGACTGCAGGCGCATGCCGCGGTGCAGCCGATTGACGAATACGGCGGCAATACGGCGCCGCTCCGATTCCTGCGCGGTCTCCGCCTCGATCATTGAGGCTAACACGAGTGCTTCTTCGGGAGCGCGGTACGGGAGGTCGGGACTGCGTCGCCCCCACGCGGTCGCCAGAATTTCTGTCATCCTGGATTGGGCCCGGTCGATGATTGCACCCCGGGGCGAGCCGCGCCGAAAGAAATAGGTGTCGGGAAACAGCGAGCCCTCCGGCGGCATCGTCGCAATCGTGCCGGTCAGCAACTCGTTCCGTTCCAGCAGGGCCACCGCTTGGCGGACGGTGATGCCTTCGACCAACGTGATCCGATGGAGCACGGATTCGCCGCGGGCCATGATGTCGGCAACCTGCCACATCGATGCGCGAGCCGGGTAGGCATATTCGCCGGCCTGCAGGCGACGCCCAACCCCGGTCAGGCGCAAGCCCGCTTCGAACAGCACCGCCGAACGAATCACGCCGGCACGTTCGAGACGCGACGCGATCCCGTTCAGCGAGGTGCCCGGAGCCACAACTACCGTGGTCGGTTCGACATGTGGCCCGTCGATCTGAAAGGCCGAGTACAGCAGCGCGGCCGCGAAGACCGGGGCCAGCAATCCGGCAGCAACGAGCCATCGGCCCGGCATGGGATCAGTCGGCGTGGCCGACGATGAGTGATGCGTTGGTCCCGCCAAACCCGAACGAGTTCGACAGCGCGGCCCGCACCGGGCGGTCCCTCGCTGCATGCGGCACCAGATCAAGCCCCTCGGCCCCGCGGCACGGGCGGTCAAGATTCAGGGTGGGCGGGACGGCACCGTGCACCACTGCCAGCAGGGCGTAAATCGTTTCAACGGCGCCGGCTGCTCCCAAGAGGTGTCCGATGGAAGACTTGGTCGAACTGATCGATACGTCGGCCGCCCGGTCACCAAACAGGCGTCGGATGGCTCCGAGTTCGATCTCGTCGCCTAAGGGAGTCGACGTCCCGTGTGCGTTCAGGTAGTCGATGTCCGCTGGCGTCATGTCTGCGTCCTCGAACGCGGCCTGCATGCTGCGGAATCCGCCGTCCCCGTCGGGCGCGGGCGCCGAGATGTGGTGCGCGTCCCCCGACAGGCCGTAGCCCTTGATTTCACCGTAGATCCGCGCCCCGCGCGCGCGCGCGTGTTCAAACTCCTCGAGCACCACGACGCCGGCACCTTCCCCCATGACGAACCCGTCACGGTCCTCATCCCACGGGCGCGAGGCGCGCTGCGGCGCATCATTGAAATTGGTGGAGAGTGCCCGCATGGCGGCAAATCCGGCAATGCCCAGCCGGCAGACCGATGCTTCCGCCCCGCCCGCCACCATGACATCTGCCATTCCTGCGCGGATGATCCCGGTGGCGTCGCCGATCGCATGCATGCCCGTCGCGCAGGCCGTCACCACCGAGTGATTGGGGCCCCGAAAACCATAGCGGATCGATACCTGCCCCGATGCGAGATTGATGAGACTCGACGGAATAAAAAACGGGGTGATGCGGCGCGGTCCCCTTTGTTCGAGCACGACCGACGCCTCATAGATCGACTGCAGGCCGCCGATCCCGGACCCGATCATGACGCCAGTCCGGTTGCGCGCTTCGGTCGCCTCCTCGTCCGGTGCCCAGCCGGAATCCTGAATCGCCTCGTCGGCCGCCGCGATGGCGTAGAGGATGAATGGATCGACACGCCTCCGATCCCGAGCCGGCATCAGGGCATCGAGGTCGAGGCCATCACCTGCATCGGCACCTGGTACCTGTCCGGCGACCCGGCATGGGAGATCTTCGGTGTCGAAACCGGTCATCGGGCCGAGCCCCGATTCACCCGCCAGCAACCGCCGCCAATTGGCTTCGGTTCCAACAGCAAGTGGCGTGACCAGGCCGACCCCGGTGACGGCGACTCGTTTCATGCAGGTGTCCCGCGAGAGCGGTCAGCTCACCTGTTGTTCGATGTACTGGATTGCATCCTGAACGGTCACGATCTTCTCTGCTGCATCGTCGGGAATTTCGCAGCCGAATTTCTCTTCGAATGCCATGACCAGCTCAACCGTGTCGAGACTGTCAGCACCCAGGTCATCGACAAAACTTGCATTCTCGGTGACTTGCTCCAATTCGACGCCGAGATTTTCAACGACGATGTCTTTGACGCGCTGCGCGATATCGCTCATAGCAAAAATCCGTCAGGTGGGTTGAGGTTGGGGACAAGAGGACATAGCGCGACTGGCGCATCCGCGCCAGCCCACTGAGCCCGAGCCCAGCATCGCCTCGTTACCATACTTCCGCCGGGATGCAAGCACCGGGGCTGACAGGGCCCGAACCGGGCGCCCCCCGGACGGCGGCCGACCCCGCGAATCGTGCAGGCGCCGGTGCCGCGGTCAGGCAGCGTCCGGCCCGGCCCGGCCGGTCACCCGTGATCAACCCAGGCCACCAGCGATCGTCAGCGTTTGACCGGTCAGATAGCCGGCTTCATCCGATGCCAGGTAGACCGCCGCGGCGCCGATATCCTCCGGGGAACCAAACCGGCCCATGGGTACTCTCGCCAAGGCGTCATCGCGGACCGCTTCCGGCAAGGCATCGGTCATCGCGGTCTCGATAAATCCCGGTGCGAGACAGTTCACCGTGATGCCGCGAGTCGCGACCTCAAGGGCCAAAGCCTTCGACATCCCGATCAAACCTGCCTTTGACGCCGCGTAGTTGGCTTGGCCTGGATTACCCAGCAGGCCGGAAACCGACGAAATATTGATGATTCGCCCGGAGCGGCGGCGCATCATGCCGCGGAGTGCGGCCCGAGTAAGCCTGAACGCGGCCGTCAGGTTCACGTCGAGAACAGCCTGCCAATCATCATCCTTCATTCGCAGCGCCAACCCGTCGCGGGTGATCCCGGCATTGTTCACCAGCACGTCGATGGGACCGAGCGCGGCTTCGGTTTCCTTCACCAGTGCGCCGGCGTCGCCCCCGCCCGCAAGATTTGCTACGACAACGTGTGCCCGCTCCTCGAGGCGATCGGCCAGCTGGCGAAGGGCGGTCTCGCGGGTTCCGCTCAGCGCCACAGCCGCACCGGCACGATGGAGCGCCTGGGCGATGGCGGTACCGATACCGCCAGAGGCCCCGGTCACCAACGCGACCCGATTGTGGAGTTCGAACATCTGCGGTTCCTCCGCTCCGTTACAGGACGCGCAACAGGGTTTCCAGGTCCTCTGGCTCGGCCACGTTCATCAACTCGAAACTGCGATCGATTCGCCGGGCCAATCCGGCGAGTACCGCTCCTGGTCCGACTTCGATCAGCGTCCCGACCTCGTCCTGGCGCAGCCGCTCCATGGATTCCCGCCATCGCACCCGGCCGGTGACCTGGGCGACCAGGAGCTCACGGATGGTGGCAGGATCATCCATCGGTTCGCCGCTGACGTTGGCGATGACCGGGACAGCTGGCGGTCGGATCGTCTGGTCGTCCAGCGCCGTTCTCATCTCCTGTGCGGCTGGCTCCATCAGGGCGCAGTGGAAGGGGGCGCTGACCGTCAGGCGGATGGCGCGCCTGAAACCGTGCTCCCGGGCCAGTTCGGCGGCCCGGTCGACGGCGGTTGCGGCTCCGGACACGACGACCTGTCCGGGTGCATTGTCGTTGCCGATCTCCAGCACCTCGCCTTCCGCGGTGGCGGCGATGAGTGCATCGGCGGCCGCAAGGTCGCCGCCGACTAGCGCCGCCATTCCGCCTTCGCCGACGGGGACTGCCGCCTGCATGGCCCGTCCGCGCCGCCGGACCAGCCGCACGGCGTCCGCTAGGGGAAATGCGCCTGCAGCGGTCAGCGCGGTGTACTCCCCCAAGGAATGACCGGCCACGTACTTGGCGGCGCTGGCGATGCTCACGCCGCCCTCGCGCTCCATCACGCGCAACATGGCCAGGGAATGGGTCAGCAGCGCCGGCTGTGCGAATTCGGTTCGAGTGAGGTCGGCTTCAGGTCCCTCGAAGGCGAGTCGCGACAGCGCGAACGACAACGCGTCATCGACCTCTTCCCACGTTTCAGCCGCAGTCGGGAAGGCGTCCCGAACTGCGCGCCCCATTCCGGGCGTTTGTGATCCTTGGCCGGGAAAAATGAATGCGCGTGCGGTCGACATGGCTTCGGCTGCGGTTCCGGTTGAGCTGGCGGGTTCGCGAGGATACAGGGGGATAGTTCTTCCGGTGACCCGGCGGCAAAGCGAGTAACCGACAGCGGGACAGCACGCGGTCCGACCTGCTGCAACAGGACGGCAGGAGGGTCGCCCGCGGAGACCATTCGGGACACGATCGAGCCGATCCGTTGCACGAGGCTGGGAGCAATGTACACTCGTCACAAATCGAGGAACCCGGTCATCGGCAGTAGAAGGACGGTCAGGTAGTCGCGTTGCAAGTGGTCACAAGACGTCAATTTCCGACGATGCATAGGTCAGTTTTCGGTTGAAGGTTACGATTTGGTTTCGAGAGGTGCGTCCCGCACGCAATGGATACGATTGATGCTTTGAAGGCCCGGATTTCACCGGGCGACACCGTAGAATTCTCGTACAGGAACAGTCAGATCGCCGGGCGCGTCGTATCGCTCGGACAGAAATGTGCCGTGGTCCGCTGCGATCGCGGCGAGCAGTACCGGGTCCCCTACGGCCGCGTCCGGCCGCGTGGTCCGGGCAAGGACCATTCGGCGGCCGAGGGTCGGGCCCTGCGGCGCTGCCGGGAGTTGTTGGACCTGCACGGCCTCAGCGCGACCGGATGGACTGCGAGACTCGACGAATCGCGTTCCCGGGCAGGCGCCTGCAACTTCACGAAAAAGCGCATCTTGCTGTCCAGGCTCTATGTGAGGGTGGCGGCCGAGCCAGAGCTCGATGACACGATCCTGCACGAGATCGCCCATGCGCTTGTAGGCCCGCACCACCACCATGATGCGACCTGGCGGGCCAAGGCCCGTGCCATCGGATGCTCAGGGGACCGTTGCCACACGGTGCAGTTCAGCCCACCGCGTTGGATCGTGGCCTGTGCCGCCGGCTGTTTTTCGCGCTCGGCGCATCGCCGCCGCCGCCGCGCCGTCTGCCGCCGTTGCGGCGGCCCGATTACGTGGCGCGCCTGGGACGGGGAACCGACGCACGAATCGACCGTTGCCCACCCCCGGGTGGCTGCGGCGAAGAGGACTGTTTCGAGCAAGCCGGAACGGTCGCCGAGTGTCAGCAGCGGCGCGTTCCCGGAGCAACGCGAGTTCGACTTCGCAACATGTTGACATCGAAGCGATGCGCGTCCTGACGTTCGGCCGTCGGGTGGCGGAACTGATGGGCTGACGGATGTGGCAGGTGCCGCGGGCGCGCTCCCCTTGCCTTGGCCAATCCCGCGAACCGCTTTGGCTCGGCCCGTGCAGCGGAAGATTCGGCGTTTGCCAGCAGCAATGGGTCTGGCTATGGTCGGTCGGCGCACCCTCGGGTTGCGGTGGACACGTTTTCGACTCCGCCTCTACGGGCGGGGGGCGTGCCCGGTGGTTGGCAAATGCCGTATTACGAATCCGTTCTGATTGCTCGGCAGGAAATTGGTGGTGGCGATGCCGAGCGGCTAGGCGAACATTACGAAGAACTTCTGAGCAAGGAAGGCGCCAGCGTCGTCCGGCGTGAGTACTGGGGACTGCGGCGGCTGGCCTATCGCGTTCGCAAGAACCGGAAGGGCCACTACCTGATGTTTCACGTGGACGGACCGGGGCCCGCGATTCAAGAATTGGAGCGTCAGCTCCGAATCGATGAGAACGTCGTTCGCTACCTGACAATGCGCCTGGACCGGCTGCCCGAGGGTCCGTCAATCATCATGAAGGCACGGGCCGAGCGCGAGGAACGGCGGGACCAGGAAAGCACGCGCAGGGAAGCGGAACGGCAGGCCGCGGACGCGTCCGGCGGCGAGACCGATGCAGCGGAGTCCGAAGCAGCGGAGTCCGAAGCAGGCGGGGAATCCGACAAGCCGGAGGAGGCTGAACCGGCGCCGGAGACTGGTGCTGCCGGCTCCGAGCCAGAGGCCAGCGTCGCGCCCAGCGGCGAAGCGGAAGGAGAGGAGCAATGAGCGAGGACCAGTCGACTGCGGTACGACCAGCAGGCGGTCCTCGCCGGACGTTCTCCCGGCGACGCAAGAGTTGCCCGTTCTCGGGGCCCAATGGCCTGGAAATCGACTACAAGGACGTCAAGACGCTCCAGCGTTTCCTCTCCGAGCGCGGCAAGATCGTGCCGAGCCGGATCAGTGCCGTGTCGGCCCCCAAACAGAGGCAGCTTGCACGCGCCATCAAGCGGGCCCGCATCCTGGCGCTGCTCCCGTTCGTGATTCGATAAGGACATTTGGCTTCTGAGCCGCTTGGGCAAGCCGGAGCACCTCGCGCTCGGTGTGGTAGCGGGCGCGCTCAGCGCGGCCCTGTTCGCCAGCGCCCTGGCCGATTCGGGAGGCTTGGCCGCCGTCTTTCCGGTGCATTTCACGTCGTTGCCGATCCTGTTCGCGAGCGTGAGCCTGGGCGCTGCGCCATTCGCCGCAGCCTGTGCGACCGGGGTGCTCGGGGTTGCCGTCGGGTCGGGTGCCGGATTCTACGGCGGACTGATCTACATGGGCATTCATCTGGTGCCCGTTAGCCTGATTTACGTCCGGCTCCACTTCGCCAAGCAAAACTTGGATACGCCGGGATTCATTGGCCGACTGGTATGCGAACTCACGGTCCTCGCAGCGGTCGCGCTGCTCATCATTTTGGCGGGCGCAGGCTTTGACGTATCGCGGTTGACCGAAGACGTCGCGGTTGCGTTCGGCAAGCTGCTCGGGGCAGCCGCCCCGGACGTACCGAGCGATGCCCGCGAGACGTTCGTCGCGGAGCTGGTCCGCTATTTCCCCGGCTTCGTGGCCGTCTGGTGGCTGCTCTCGCTCGTCGTCTGCGCAGTGTTGGCGCAGGCGGCGGCTCGCCGGTTCGGCATGGCCCGCTTTCCGACCCCCCAATACCGGGCGTTCGAGGTGCCAGTGTGGCTGGTGGGGCTTTTCCTGGTCACGCTGCTCCCCGCCGCATTGCTGCGCGGCAACGTCGCCTCGGTGGCAGGGTCATTTGCATTGCTCTTCGGGACCCCGTTACTCTTGCAGGGATTGGCCGTCATTCACACGGTCAGCCGCTCATGGCCGGGCCGCAGGCTCCTGCTATTCGCCTGCTACGGATCCTTGATCTGGCCGTTCGCCCCCTTGGCTTGGGCCCTCGTCACAGCGCTCGGAGTGATCGAGCACTTCGGTCAATTTCGTCGACCGCATCTTGTTTGAGAGTGAATCATGCAGGTCATACTGCTCGAAAGAATTGGCAACCTAGGCAACCTCGGCGACACCGTGGATGTTCGGCCTGGCTACGCGCGGAACTATCTGTTGCCACAGGGTAAGGTGCTACGTGCAACCCCCGAGAACGTCCGCCGCTTCGCGGAGCAACGCGAAGAGATCCTGGCTGCCAACGCCGCCCGTCGTGAAAGTGCCGAGGCGACGGCCAAGACGTTGCAAGACCTGTCGATTGTCGTGATCCGGCAGGCAAGCGAGCGGGGCGTTCTCTACGGTTCCGTCAGCGCCCGGGACATTGCGCAAGAAGTCGGTCGACAGGCCGGCAAGATCGACCGGCACATGGTGCGCTCCGAGGGAACCATCAAGATGCTGGGTGTCCACATTGTGGAAATTGCCCCGCATCCCGAAATCGCGATTCCGATCACGGTCAACGTCGCCAGAAGCGAGGAAGAGGCCGTTCTTCAGGCGGAGCGCTATGCGCGGGGCGAGGACGTGCTGGCTCTGGGTTCCGACGCCGAAGCTGGCGACGAAGCCAGCGTGGACGAAATGTTCAACGATCCGACCCAGTTCCGTCCGCGGGTGCAGGAAGAGATACCCGACGAACCGGACCCGGCGGAAGCCGAGGCCGACCGGGTTAACCAGCTACTGGACGGCGACAGGCCCTCGGAGTCTCCGGATCCGGAGGCCGTTCCGGAAGCGGCTTCTGGCGACGAATCGTGAGCCTACGTAGCTAGCCACCATTGGGCAGACGACGTGTTTGCCGAACGCGTGCTCCATCGACTGGTCCGTTTCGGCGGTGTCGAAGTGGTTTTGCCTGATGGCCGGGAGATTGCCGCCTCGGGGCACGACCGGCCACGTTTTCGTATCCGCTTCTGGAGCTGGACCGACCTGTTTCGGCTACCGTTCCAGCCGACGCTGGCGTTCGCGGAGGCTTACATGGCCGGCCGGCTTACGGTCGAAAACGGGTCCCTGCACGAACTGGTCGATTTCCTGTATGCGAATCAAGTCGATGCCGAGGCCACGGGGCCGGCACGGCTGCTGCGGAAGATCATCTTTCCGGTCCGCCGGTTCTGGCAGCACAACACGGCGTTCCGCGCCCGGCGAAACGTCAAGCATCACTACGACATTCCCGGCGAAATCTACGAGCTCTTTCTGGATTCGGACCGTCAGTACAGCTGCGCCTACTTTCCGCGCGAGGACATGACGCTGGACGAGGCGCAGGAGGCGAAGAAGCGGCGCATCGCCAGCAAGCTTCAGTTGCAGGAACACCAGCAGGTGCTGGATATCGGTAGTGGCTGGGGCGGCCTCGCACTTCATCTCGCCAAGTTTCACGGGGTCGCCGTGAAGGGACTCACGCTCTCGTCTAACCAGTTCGAGATCGCCTCAAGGCGGGCTGCCGACGATGGTCTTTCCAAGCAGGTGTCGTTTGAACTCGGCGATTACCGAAACGAGTCGGACCGATTCGATCGAATCGTTTCGGTCGGGATGTTCGAGCACGTGGGACTTTCCTACTATCGCTCGTTCTTCGAGACCATCCGGCGCTGCTTGGTGGACGACGGCATTGCGCTGCTCCACACCATCGGCCGGTCTGCGGGGCCGGGCGTGACGGATCCATTCATACGCCGATACATCTTTCCCGGCGGGTACATTCCGGCGCTGTCGGAAGTTCTGCCCGTCATTGAGCGGACGGGTCTGCAGGTGACGGACGTAGAGGTGCTGCGGCTGCACTATGCCTACACGTTGAGCCATTGGCGGCAAAGGGTGCTAGCGGCCCGCGACAAAGTGCTCGAAATTGCCGACGAGCGGTTCTTGCGGATGTGGGAACTCTACCTCTCGGGCAGCGAGGCCGCATTTCGCCACGGTGGGATGGTGGTGTTCCAGATTCAGATGGCCAAGAAGGTGGACGCGCTGCCGCTGTCGCGGAACTACATGTCCGACTGAGGGGTGGCCCTTGAGTAACTCGGCCCTATGCATTTTGTGCATGTGCCGCATGCGTGACCTCGATCTGCAGATCGCCGTATACGCCATTGGTTTGGTATAAGCGGCCCGCCGCGGGTTTCTTCACCCGGACTCTTCCTGCCGCGTATCCAGCCTCATGATTCCTTCAGAGCGCCCGCTTAATCCGTGTTTCTCGTCAGGGCCGTGCGCCAAGCGGCCTGGCTGGACGCCCGACGTTCTCCGTGACGCCCGTCTCGGCAGGTCGCATCGGGCGCCCATCGCCTTGGATCGGATCCGCGAGGTGCTGGACCGTACGCGAGAGCTGCTGTCGCTCCCCGTGGATTACCGGATTGCGCTGGTTCCTGCTTCCGACACGGGCGCGATGGAAATGGCGTTGTGGTCTCTCCTGGGGGCCCGCGGCGTAGATGTACTGGCTTGGGAAAGCTTCGGCAAAGGGTGGGCCACCGACGTCACTTCCCAGTTGCAGCTGACAGATGCGCGCATCTTCGAGGCCCCGTACGGGGAACTGCCCGGTCTCGATCAGGTCGATTTCGACCGCGACGTGGTGTTCGCTTGGAACGGCACGACGTCGGGCGTGTGCGTTCCGGACGCAGCTTGGATTGGCAGTGGCGAGGGGCTAGTGATCTGCGACGCGACATCGGCAGCGTGGGCGATGCCGGTTCCATGGAGCCGTCTGGATGTCGCCACCTTTTCCTGGCAGAAGGCAATGGGCGGGGAAGCCCAGCACGGCATGCTGATTCTGTCGCCACGCGCCGTCGAACGCCTGGAGTCGTACCGACCACCGTGGCCGCTCCCCAAGATCTTTCGCATGGTGAAGCGGGGCCGCGTCGACGAGGCCCTGTTCCGAGGCGGTACCATCAACACCCCGTCTCTCCTCTGCGTGGAGGACGCCCTCGACTCGTTGCGTTGGATCGCTGCCATTGGCGGGGAAGTCGAAACGAGAGCCAGAAGCCGGGCAAATCTGGAAGCAGCGAGCCGATGGGTCGCCGGTTCCCGGTGGGCGGATTTTCTTGCCGCCCGGCCCGAGATTCGCTCCTCCACATCGATGTGTTTCCGGATCACCGATGAATGGTTTGCGGGACTAGATACCGGCGATCAGCGCGCGCGTGTCGAGGAGTTGGTGGGGTTGCTGGAAGAAGAGGGGGTCGCCTATGACATCGCTTCCTATCGCGAGGCACCGCCGGGACTGCGCGTGTGGGGCGGTGCCACGGTCGAAACGGCCGATCTCGGTCGGTTGTTTCCGTGGCTGGACTACGCGTTCTCAGAAATCAAGCGGAAGGCCGGGGCGTGACTGACCGGGTCCTGATTGCCGATCGCCTGAGCCCGCGCGCCGAGGAGGTGTTTGCTGGCCATGGTCTCGAGGCCATCGTAGAGACAGGCCTTGACGAGGCGGCGCTGATCCGCCGCATCCCCGAATTCGCGGGCCTTGCGGTGCGCTCGTCGACCCGAATCACCGAGGCGGTGCTGGAGGCGGCTCGACGCCTTCGGGTGATCGGCCGCGCCGGGATTGGGGTCGACAACATCGACGTGGCAGCCGCCACCCGCCGCGGCGTCGTGGTGATGAACACGCCGTTTGGCAACTCGATCACCACCGCCGAACATACGATCGCCCTGATGTTGTCGCTCGCGCGCAACATTCCGGCCGCGAGTGCATCAACGCATGCGGGCCGCTGGGAGAAGTCGAGGTTTGGAGGGGTTGAGCTCTATCGCAAGACTCTGGGGCTCGTGGGTTGCGGCAACATCGGTGCGATAGTTGCCAATCGGGCTCTTGGGCTTGGGATGCGCGTGATCGTTGCCGACCCGTTCCTTGCCGAGGAGCGAGCCACCGAGCTGGGCGTCGAGGTGGTCCAGTACGATGAGCTGCTCGGCCAGGCGGATTTCATCAGCTTCCATGTGCCGCTGAACGACTCAACCCGGAACATGATGGACGCGGCAGCCCTTGACCGTTGCCGACCGGGCGTACGGATCGTCAACTGCGCCCGCGGGGGCTTGGTAGACGAAAAGGCCCTCAGAGCGGCGATCGAGGCTGGCCGTGTGGCGGGAGCGGCCGTCGACGTGTTCCAGAACGAGCCAGCCCGGGAGAATCCCCTGTTCGGTCTGGAGCAGGTGGTGGCGACACCGCACCTTGGCGCATCGACGGAGGAGGCCCAGGAGAACGTGTCGGTCCAGGTGGCCGAGCAGATGTCGGACTTCCTGCGGACGGGTGCGGTCGCCAATGCGCTGAACATTCCCTCTGTCACCGCCGAGGAAGCGAAGAAGCTGGCTCCGTACATGCGACTCGCGGACCAGCTTGGTCGGCTCGCGGGCCAAGTGGCCGCCACGGGGTTTCGCAGTGTCCATATCGAGTTCGGCGGCCAGGCCAGTACCTTGAACGTTCGCGCCCTGACGTCCGTGGCTCTGGCAGGGCTGCTCAGCCCGCAGCTTGATTCCGTGAACATGATCAACGCCCCGCTGATCGCCGAGAGCCGTAATATCCGGGTGACGACTGCGACCAGTGAATCGCCGGGTGACTACGCGACGGAGATTCGGCTCACCGTGCAGACACAGCGGCAGCGGCGCGAGGTCGCCGGGACGCTACTGGGGCGTGAACCTCGCATCATCGGCATCATGGGAATCGACATCGAGGCCCAGCTTGGACCGAACATGCTTTTCATTACCAATGCCGATGAACCCGGACTTATTGGCGCGCTCGGTACCGCCCTGGGCAACAACGGCGTCAACATCGCGACGTTCCATCTCGGGCGCAGCGCGCCCGGAGCAGACGCCCTGGCCCTGGTGGAGGTCGACCAGCCGGTTTCGCCGGAGCTCACCGAGGAATTGGCCAAGTTGCCGCACGTGCGGAGCGTCCGGGTCCTTCATTTCTGAGAAAATTGCGCGCCGTTGCCAACCCTGCCGCGTGCTAGATTGAAGCGAGATGACCTCCAACGACCAAGTCCTGTTGCCTGCGGGGCTGGCAGACCTGCTGCCGCCAGACGCGGAACGAGAGGAAGCCGCATCGCGCGCCTTGGTCGATGTCTTCCGCAGTCACGGTTACGAATCGGTGCGCCCGCCACTGCTGGAGTTTGAAGACACACTGACCGCCGGCCTAGGCGCCGCGGGCGCGGGGTCCACGTTTCGCCTGATGGATCCGCATTCGCAGCGGATGTTGGGAGTCCGGGCTGACATCACGCCGCAGGTCGCCCGTATCGCTACCACCAGACTGGCCTCGGCCGATCGCCCGCTCCGGCTCTGCTACGCCGGGGATGTGCTGCGGGTCAACGCGAGCGCCAATGGCGGGGAACGCCAGGTCCGACAGATCGGCGCCGAACTGATCGGCTGCCCCGGCGCCGAGGCGGACGTTGAGATCCTGCTCCTGACGATCGAAGCGCTGGGGACGCTGGGTGTCGAGTACTTCACGATCGACCTGACGAGCCCGAACCTGGTTCCGGCGGTCATGGAGTCGTTCGCGCTCAGCCCCGCCTTGCAGGCGGAAATCCGGGACGCGCTCCGCCGAAAGAATGCCTCCGCGCTCGAGGGCCTGTCGGGAGATGCGCCACGGATCCTTGCGGAGTTGGCCGCCGCAGCCGGTCCGGTCGAGGAGTCGGAGAACCGGCTTCGATCGATTGAGCTGCCGGCGGAGGCAGCTGCGGTCCGCGATCGCACGCTTGAGGTCTTGGGACGGTTGCGCACCCATGCGGCCGGGGTCGCGCTCACGCTGGACCCGGTCGAGAATCGGGGATTCGGCTATTACGCAGGCGTCGGGTTCGCAGTGTTTGCGCCGGGCGCCCGCCGGGAAATCGCGTTCGGCGGCCGCTACCGAATCAGCGCGGATGAAACGGCGTTCGGCGTCTCGTTCTTCACCGATGCGCTGCTCAGGGTGGCGTCGGATTCCGCATCGCTACGCAAGGTGCTCGTGCCCCGCGGACAGGATCCGGAAACCGCCGCTGCGCTGCGCCGTGACGGCTGGATTGCCATCGTGGATCTCCTGGGACCGGGTGATGCCGAGGCGGCACGGAGAGCCCGGTGCAGCCACGTGCTGCAAGACGGCACGCCAGTCCCGCTGGTGCCGGACAACCACTGATGGCGAACGTCACCGTCGTAGGTGCACAGTGGGGTGACGAAGGCAAGGGCAAGATCGTCGACTGGCTGTCCCACCGGGCCGACGTGGTCGTCCGGTTTCAGGGCGGTCACAATGCCGGTCACACCTTGGTGGTGGACGGCAGGACCTACAAGCTGAGCCTGCTGCCTTCAGGCGTCGTGCGGGGCAAGCTCTCCATCATCGGTGACGGGGTGGTGATCAATCCCTGGGCGCTTTGCGACGAGATCGCGACCGTCCGGGACCAGGGATTGCACATCACGCCGGACGTGTTGCGCGTGGCGGAGGGCGCGAGCCTGATCCTGCCCTACCACTGGGAACTGGATCGCTTTCGGGAGGACGATGCGTCGGACCGTGCGATCGGCACGACCCGACGCGGTATCGGTCCCGCATACGAAGACCGGGTGGGGCGGCGCGCGGTCCGCGTGTGCGACCTGTACGACCGGCCGGGCCTGCATCGCCGGGTCGAGACCGCGCTCGACTACCACAACACGTTGCGCCGCGGTCTCGGTCGGACGCTTCTCGACAGGAGTGAATTGCTTGAATCGTTGACGGATGTCGCAGATGTGCTGCGTCCGTTTGTCACGAACACGGCAGCGTTGCTGGACCAGGCCCGCAGGAACCGTCAGACAGTCCTGTTCGAAGGGGCGCAAGGAATCATGCTGGACGTGCATCATGGGACGTACCCATATGTCACTTCGTCCAACACCGTTCCGGGACAGGCCGCTGGCGGGGCTGGCACCGGCCCCGCGAGCGTGGGCTACGTGCTTGGAATCACGAAGGCATACACTACCCGGGTCGGGGCGGGGCCGTTTCCGACGGAGCAGGCAAACGACATCGGTCGAACCCTGGGACAACGAGGGCACGAATTCGGGACTGTCACGGGCCGACAGCGCCGCTGCGGCTGGTTTGACTCGGTCATGGTACGGCAGGCGGTGCGGGTGGCCGGCATCGACGGCATTGCCCTGACCAAGCTCGACGTGCTTGACGGGTTTGAGACGCTCCGCGTCTGCGTCCGCTACCGGGCCGGGAACGAAACCTTCGACTATTTCCCGCCCGGGGAGACGGCGCGCGCATCCGTCGAGCCGGAGTACGAGGAACTCGAGGGCTGGTCAGACAGCACGCGTGGGGCCCGTTCGTGGGCGGACCTACCGGCGACGGCTGTCAAGTACATCCGCCGAATCGAGGAATTGATCGGGGTGCCGGTCGCATTGCTGTCCACCAGTCCCGAGCGCGAGGACACGATACTGGTCCGCGATCCGTTCGCCGAGTGATGCGGGCGTCTGGCGGGCTGCTGTTGCTCAGCCGGTCGCATTGCCGGACGGCTCGCCAGCGTGATGAGCGCAAGACTGCCACCGACAACGTTTGACCGCGGAGGAAACGTAACAATGGATCTGGATCTACAAGGGCGGACAGCGCTCGTTACAGGTTCCACCCGGGGAATCGGGTTTGCCACGGTGTTGGGGCTTGCCCGTATGGGAGCCCGCGTCGTCCTGCACGGGCGCACCGAGGAATCGGTGGCCAAGGGACTTCAGCGCTTTCAGGATGCACTCGGTACGGCTGGCGAGGGCGTGGCTGGTGACCTCGGCAACGTCGAGGGCTGTTCCAGCGTGTTCGCGGCAGTTCCGGAAGCCGACATACTCGTCAACAACATGGGCATTTACGAGATGCGTCCGTTTGACGAGATCGACGATGCCACGTGGCTTGACTACTTCCAGATCAACGTGATGAGCGGGGTCCGGTTGGCGCGCCACTATCTTCCCGCCATGCGTCGAAAGGATTGGGGCCGCGTGGTGTTCATCTCGAGCGAGTCCGGGGTGTTCATTCCGCCTGAGATGATTCATTACGGCTTCACGAAGGCGGCCCAGCTGGCCATCGGACGCGGTCTTGCCGAGACCACGGTAGGGACGGGAGTGACCGTCAACTCAGTGCTCCCTGGTCCGACCTGGGTCGAGACCCAGGAGGAGCGCCTTGGAAAGCGGGCAAAGGACGAGAACCGCACCATTGAGGATCTGCAGGGCGACACCTTTCGGCTGCGGCGCACGTCGTCGCTGCTGCAGCGCTACGCAACCGTCGACGAAGTGGCGAACCTGATCTGCTACGTCTGCAGCAAGGCTTCGTCGGCGACAAACGGCGCGTCCCTGCGCGTCGACGGTGGGGTCGTGCGGACGTATATCTGAGAGACGGACTGTCTGTTCAATCCGCCGCCCCCGGGTCGCCTGCGCCGCAGGACCCACGTTGCACGGACCGGGTACCCCGACGCGCGCTGCAGGGCATCTTCGTCGTTTCAGCCTGGGAAGGCTCGGCTGCCGCCACAGGACCTGCCCGTGCTGGAGACCCCGGGGAGCCGGAGCGGGCTCCCCACGGCGGTATCAGCCTGCCCCGGGCAGCGGCTTCCGAACGTCGTTGGGTCGGTCGTTCCCGGTGCCCAACCCCATCCGACCGCGTGCGTCTGGCCTGCCGGACGGCCAATCCGCCTGAAGCCGGCTAGAAGCTGTACCGCATCGAAACGACGGCTTCGGTTTCTTCCACCTGCAGGAACGTCGCGCCATCCACGGTGACATCGGCTTGCCTGTGATTCAGACCCAGGTTTGCAGAAAGACCACGGGCAAGGTCGTACTGAATTCCCAGCGCGGCTGACTGCTCATCCTGTCCCTCGATGCGTCCGAAGTGTGCGCCTATGGAAAACCCAACCACGCCTGCCTTGGTACGTACGCCTGCCGACACGAACCTGCGGTCAGCCTTCCGGCCGGATGACGCCAGGCGTTCGAGACCGACGCCGGCATCAAGAGTGGTGCTGCCATAGATCATCTCGACGACCACTGCCGCGGCCCGGGTATCGAATCGTTCCAAGGCAGTGTGATAGACGCCGTCTGTGGCGCGGAAGGTAATTCGGTAGTCGCGATTGCCGGCCGGCCGCTGGAACATGGCGCCGGTATCCAGATTCCCGTCTCCGTCCGCCACGGCGCTCAACACCCAGGGGCCGAACCGGCCCAGGTAGGCTCCTCCGAACTCATCGAGCTGGCCCATGACGTCGTCGAAGGCCAGGACACCGTTGCCGACGCCGCGATGCCGTCGAGTCTGTTCGCGAACGATCCCCGAGACATCACCACCCAGTATCGTTCCCCACGCACTCCCGACGGAAACCGCGCCGTTACCGATGGTTCGTTCGTCGGAACGGAACCCGGCGGTGCCCTCCGTCGCATACTGGCCGAAGTAGGTCAGCGAAACCCGCCAGCTGTTCGACAACTGCGTCAGGATTGCCAATTGGGCGTTGCCGATCAGGCCAGTATCGGAAGTGCCGTCGTGCTCTGCGCCATCGGAAAGCGAGGCATCGAGAAGTCCGGTCAACACCAGGGTGACGTCGCCGACTTCGGTCGCGAGCGGCTCCTCTAGGGACGACAGGTTCTCGTAGTTGAGGGAAACATCTTGGGCATCCGCAGACTCGCATGCCGCGGCAAGGATGATCGAGGCGATGCCAAGACCAAGAAAAGGTCGGTGCAGGGATTGCAACGCCATTGCCCTAGACCTTGTCCGGAAAGGTGGTGTGGAAGGCCTGCCGGGCAATCGCGCGGCCGGCGTTCATGGCGGCAGTGTGGTCCATCTCCCAGTGCACGCCGCCGTAGAGCCTGCTCATCCCGTTCTCTTCCGCCATGTGAGACAGACTGGTCCATCGCCGCGTGACGCCGTTCAACTGCGGCCACAGGACCGCGTCCGGCGACTGACCGGAAAACACAACATCATCTCGGCCGTAGACCAACGCGATCAGTTCAGCGGCAGCGGCACCGAACGTGGAATGACCCGATGTGTAGGACGGAAACTCTGGGGTCGGGATATAGCTGCGCCAGCCTGGTTCCTGCGCGATCCGTGGGTCCGGATTCTCGAACTCGGGTGCGCGTACGCGTATCGCGCTCTCCGGACGGACAATGTCGTAGTGGTACTTGCAGTCCCACGCGCAGATGGACGCGTCACACTGTGTCATTCCGATCAGGGCGAATGCACGTGCAAGCTCGATGAAGCTGAGATCACGATCCTGCAGGATCTGCATCGCGACACAGACGAAATGCCCCGGTGGGGTGACACCCCAGGGACCGTCCTCCCAGAACAGCGCAATTTCCGACTCGTCGGCGGTTCGAACGGCGCTGTCCACGCCTCCTAGCCGGCGAGTCATGTCGAACGCCTCGGCGAACTCGGGGCTCGCCGGGTCGTAGAAACTGGCCGGCCGGAATTGTGATCCGCTGGCCATCGTCCACGGTTTGATCTGACCCTGTCCCGGGTAAAGACCTCGATCAAACGAGGCGAACGCCGGTCCGGGTTGGGCTCCGTAGAACGGACCCGTCGGCAGCCATCGCAGCGCGTCCGACCGTTTTTGGTAACGGTCCAGGTAATAGTTGACTTCGCTCGGCTCAGATCCGTCGTCGACTCTCATCCTGATCACGTAGCGCCCGACAGCTCGACCCCATTCGGCCCCCAAGGTCTTGGCTTCGCTCGCCGGAAAGCGGCTCAGAAAGGCCATTCGCTCGAAGAAGAACGGCTGCTGAAAGGCTTCCGAGGCTGCGGTGGCGAAAGCCATTCCGTACGCGACCTCGGGGTCTGCGCCGCGAGGGCCAGCGCCGACACCGAAGGGTTCGTCGTACGCCTGGACAATGCCGTTCGCCGCCAGGAAGCCGGCGGACATCGCCAGTCCGAAATTGTAAGCGGCCCGCGGCACCAGGACCCGCTGATCCCGCACCTGTTGGAGCGCCACGTCCACCCAATGGAAGACGGTGTTCCAGTTCCTCGGCTGCACTACCTGGGTGGCGTAGGACGACGGATGCCCGAATGTGGCCACCCGGGGCGCGACACAGGCCGAGAGCGCGCTTACCGATGCTGCGGCTGCTCCGGCAGCCAGAAAGTACCTTCTTGAATTTCGCATGATGATCCTGTTTTCCTGAGGCAAGGGACGACAACCCCCGTTTCCGGGTTCCGCCGGATCAAGTCGGACGAAGCTGGAAAGGAAACGAGCGGCGCGACTACCGACTGCTAAAGCCGGTGGAAATATCCGCTCTCGTGTTCACGCATGTACGCGGGCGAGGCCCGGGGTGCGTCGCGGCCGGACGGGAGGACGGTAGTCCGGCCGCGCCGTGCACGTTCCGGAACGGCGGGGTGGCACACCTGCGATGATGCGGAATGGTCGCTTGCCTGCGCGGCTTGCTCGCTCGAAGCGCGAAAGCAACTCCTGCCGGTGCCACGCGTTGGAACTCACTGCGACCCGTCGATCCTCAATTTGTTGTCGGTTGGGGCGTCGGCGCATCTTGGGCCCGGCGGCGGTCAACGTTGACCATGGGGTGTTGTCTGCGACGGTTGAAATTTGTTCGGTACCCTGACAAGACAGTGAGACCCATGTGCCGGCGGGCAACCTTTCGTTTTTCCGGCAAGCCGGCGCAGGCAGCGCACTAGTTTTCATCGCCCGGATTGCTCCGCTGGTCGTTGATTTGGCACTACCGCAGGCGCGAGATCATGGCTGTCGCGGCCCAGCGTCACAATTGCTGGACAGCGACGCCAAGCGCAAATGTGCGAAGAAGTGACAGGAATCCGGCACCGGGCGTCCAGCGGGCAGGCCGATGCGACCACGGTCGGAGCGGGTGCCGACGGCGTCGTAGCGTGCCGATGTCAAGTCCGACGGGTGCCTCGATCAGAGACGTCTCAACGCCTGCTGCCACGCGGCGGCGGCCAGCCAGCCCGCGCATCGGCCACTTCTCGGCCCATCTCTCCCCAGTGCGAGCCCACCATCTCACTCGGTTCGTCGGCGGTCTCGACCATTCCCATCGAACACGTGCTTTCTGTTTTCGTTCCTGGACCGCGCTTCCTGCCGGGTGGCCGACTGTGTTCCTCAAGGTGTTCGGGGCGCTTCCGCTGGCTCTGGTGTCGAACCGATGGCCCAAGTTGGCCGACTCCCCCAGGCCGTAACCGTTCCGTACTTGGTCCTACTGCGCCAGAACCGATCGCTTGAACGGCGGCAGCCGCTCCTCCTCGACGGCGTGGCAGGCAACCATGCCTTGGCCACGTTGCAGTGGGGTCGGAATGTCTTGCCGGCAGCGTTCGTTTGCGAACGGACATCGCGGATGGAAGGCGCAGCCCGGTGGCGGATCAATCGGGTCGGGAACCTCGCCCGGCACGGACACGCGCTCCCGGCCGGTCATCTCGACATCGGGGATCGTGTCGAGCAGCAAGCGCGTATACGGATGCTGGGGACGGCGAAACAGGTCCTTCGCGGCAGAAATCTCGCATAGCCGTCCGAGATACATCACACCGATGCGGGACGATACGTGATAGACGATCGAGAGGTCGTGGCTGATGAACAGGTAGGTCAGACCGAACCGCTGCTGCAGATCTCTCATGAGGTTGAGGATTTGCGCCTGGACAGACACGTCGAGCGCCGAAGTCGGTTCATCGCACACCAGGAAGTCGGGATTCGCGGCGAGCGCGCGGGCAATCGAGACGCGCTGGCGTTGCCCACCCGAGAATTCGTGCGGAAACTTGCGCGCGTCTTCCGGTGAAAGGCCCACTTGCCGGAGGGACTCCGCCACCTTCCCTCTCCGCTCGGACCGGTTGGTCACCAGCCCAAAGGCGTCGATGGGTTCCGCCACGATGTCTTCCACCCGCCAGCGAGGGTTCAGGCTCGCGTATGGATCCTGAAAGATCATCTGCATTCGGCGGCGCAGCGGCGCAATGTCGGACCGTCGCCGGAGGTGCGCCAAGTCCGTCCCATCGAAGAGGACGCTTCCCCGGGTCGGCCGGTCCAGGCCAACCACCATGCGCGCCACGGAGGACTTTCCGCATCCGGACTCGCCGACCAGGCTGAAGGTCTCGCCTCGCCGGATCGTGAACTTCACACCGTTGACCGCTTTGAGGGTTTGCGCCGGCAGCCGTTCCAGAACGCGCGCGAGCCAAGGTCTCGAAACGTCGTACGTCTTCACTAGGTCGTGTACTTCGATAAGGGGCCCAGTAGAGTCAGTCATCTGGCCGCTCCTGGTCGAAGAGAAAGCAGGCTGCTGCAGCATCCCTCGTGGTCTGCAGAACCGGACGCCTCCGGCGGCACAGATCGAACGCATGGGGGCACCTGGAGTGGAATGCGCATCCGTCCGGGATCTCGTGCAATCGCGGCATGGCCCCGTCAATCTGCGCTAGGTCCGCATCGTCGCGCCCGAGCCGCGGGATGGAATCCATCAGGCCTGTCGTATAGGGATGGTTGGGCGCTCTCAGGATCTGGCGGACACGCCCGACTTCGACGATTCGCCCCGCATACATCACGGCGACACGATCCGCTGTTTCAGCGATCACCCCCATATCGTGGGTAATGAGCATGATCGCAGTGCCCTGGTCACGGCACAGGCGCTTGAGAAGCGCGATGATCTGGGCCTGAATCGAGACATCGAGTGCGGTCGTCGGCTCATCCGCAATGATGAGGCGTGGGCCTGCGCAAACCGCCAAGGCAATCACGACGCGCTGGCGCATTCCGCCCGAGAACTCGTGCGGATAGGAGTCGATCCGATGTGCGGCGGCCGGGATTCCGACATCCTCCAGTAGGCGAAGCGCGTGCCGGCGGGCGTCGTCCGCGGATCGATCGGAGTGTGCGAGGATGGTCTCGACCAACTGTTGGCCGACGGTGAAGAGCGGATTGAGGCTGGTCAGCGGGTCCTGGAAGACGGAACCGATTTCTTTGCCTCTGATACGGCGCTTCTCTTCGCCTGATAGATGGTCGATCCGGCGACCATCAAATCGAATCTCGCCCCCGGACACCCTCCCGGGTGGCTCGATAAGCCCAATGATGGCCGCCCCCGTTACCGACTTGCCGGCTCCCGATTCGCCCACCACGCCCAGGACCTCGCCCGCTTCGATCGTCAGTGAAACGTCGTCGACCGCGACGAGCGCTCGCCGGCGCGTTGGGAACTCGACGCGCAGTTGGTCGACTTCGAGGAGCGCCATCGTTACCGCAGTTTCGGATTGAAGGCGTCGCGCAGCCAGTCACCAAGCAGGTTTACTGCGAGAACGAGAATTGCCAGCGCTGCCCCCGGGAACATCGTGATCCACCACTCGCCCGAGAACAGGAAGTCGTTGCCGATTCGGATCAGGGTCCCGAGCGATGGTTCCGTCGGCGGCACTCCCACGCCCAGGAAGGAGAGCGTGGCCTCGGTAATGATGGCGACCGCCAGGTGAATCGTCGCAATGACGAGTACCGGGCCCATGGTGTTCGGCAGGATGTGCCGCAGCATGATCATCAGCGGATGAATGCCGATCAGGCGGGCGGCCTGGACGTACTCCTTGTTCTTCTCAACCAGCGTGGTGCCGCGCACGGTCCGCGCGTACTGCACCCAGCCGGAGATCCCTATCGCCACGATCAGTACCGGAATCGCCAGCTGATCCTGCAATTCCGCCGGCAGGATGCTGCGCATCACGCCGTTGAGCAGCAGCGCGATCAGGATGGTGGGGAACGATAGCTGGATCTCCGCCGTGCGCATGATCAGTGCGTCCAGACGCCCGCCGGCGTAGCCGGCGAGGAGCCCCAGGCTCACGCCGAGTACCAACGCAAGCGCAACCGAGGCAAACCCCACCCCGATCGAAATCCTTGATCCGTAGAGAATCGCCGACAGCACGTCTCGGCCCTGGTCGTCGCTGCCCAGCAGGAACCGATGGTCGGCCGCTGCCATCCATGCCGGCGGGATGTGCGCATCCAGAATGCTGAGCGCGGCGAGGTCAAATGGATCTTGCGGGGCGATCAGGGGCGCGAAGAGCGCCGCCATCATCATGATTGCCGCGACCCCTGCGGCGACAACGACAGTTGGCGAGCGTGAGAAACTGAACCAGAGATCGCTGTCGGCGATTCGGCGGTACATTCCCCCCGCGCGGCTTCGTTGAGGCGCGCCCATTGGCATCCGCTCAAGCCTCCGGATCAGCGTTGCGTGTGGTGCGCAACCGCGGATCGATGACGTAGTAGAGGATGTCGACCACGAGGTTGATGGCCACGACGACAAACGCGATCAGGATCAGGTAGGCCGACATGATGGGAATATCCACGGTCTGGATGGACTGTAAGAACAGGAGCCCCATGCCCGGCCACTGAAACACGGTCTCGGTGATGATCGCGAAGGCGATGATCGACCCCAGCTGCAGGCCGGTGACCGTGATGACCGGTATCAGCGCGTTCTTCAGCGCGTGCCGGAAGTTGACCACGTGCTCGGGCAGGCCGCGGGCCCGGGCAAACTTGATGTAGTCGGTCCGCAGTACTTCCAGCATTTCCGAACGCACCAGCCGCATGATGAGCGTCATTTGGAACAGCCCGAGGGTGATTGACGGCAGGATCAGTGCTTTCAGCCCGGCGACGGTCAGCAATCCGGTGGACCACCAGCCGAAATCGACCACCTCACCACGCCCGAACGAGGGGAGCCAGCCCAGCATCACCGCGAACACGAAAATCAGCAGGATGCCGATGAGGAACGTCGGCAGCGATACGCCGGCCAGAGACACTGTCATCAACACGTGGGCGAGAAGCGTGTTCCGACGCAGGCCGGTGTACACCCCCATGGGGATGCCGAGCGCGAGCGCCAGCAGCGCGGAGAAAACAGCGAGTTCGAGGGTGGCCGGCATGCGCGACAGGATCATGTCGGCGACCGGCTTCTTGTGCTGGTAGGAAATACCGAAGTCGAAGGTGACTGCGTCCAGCACGAACCGGCTGAACTGCACGAGGACGGGGTCATTGAGCCCCAGCGCTTCTCTCAGCTCCTCTCGCTCTTCAAGCGTGGTCTCAATGCCAACCATCTGGTGCACCGGGTCACCGACGAACTGGAACATCGAGAACGCGATCAGCGCCACGAAGAACATCACCAGCAGCGACTGCATCAGCCGTTTCAATATGAAGGCAAGCATCGTCGTCGATTTCGCCTCGCGCGAGCCAGTCGCCGAATCGGTCGCAAGGAGCGCGGTCGGGCTACGTGGCGGGTCCCGAACTGCAATCGCGGCCGAGGCCTGAGGCTAAACATGCCTGCGGGACGGGACAGACGCCAACACCCTGCACGCGCGACTGCCAACGGGGATCCGTTCGATGCCGGGGCTGCCGGCGTGCCTCGCCTGCCCGGTCACTTCTGGCAGCGGACAGAAGCGGTTCTGGCCGGGCAGGAGCACTGCTCCTCGCACGTGGTTCGTGCCCCGCCATTCCGGGAGACACCGACCGAGAGCTCCATGTTCAGGCGTCGGATGCCGAAGGTCCGGGCCGCGGCTGGGGGATCAGCACCGCGTCTCCCGCCAAGCCGGGGCCAGCGGGTTACCGGATGTTCACGTAGTACAACATGAACTGGTTGTCCGGGCTCTGCACCAAGTCGACCAGGTCACTTTTTCCCCAAGCCAGGCCCTGCTGGTGAAGCGGGATGTACCCGAAGTCGTCGTGCACCAGCCGGTAGGCCTCCGCAATCATGGCATCGCGCGTGATGGGGTCGGTCTCGACAAGAATCTTCTCGGTCAGCGCATCGACCGCCGGATTACAGTAGTTGCCGAGGTTGAACTTGCCCGCGCCGTCGGCTTCCTGGCAGTGGATCAAGTTGTAGAGCACGTTCCAGCTGTCGAAGCTGCCCGGCGTCCATCCCAGCAGATAGAGACTCGTCTGGTAGGCAGGCCCCAGGACTTTCTTGAAAAAGAGTGCTTTTGGCTGGGCGAGCAGCTTCACCTTGATGCCGATCTTGGCGAGCATCGCGCTGACGGCGATGCAGATTCGCTCGTCATTGACGTAACGGTTGTTCGGACAGTCCATGCCGATCTCGAAGCCGTCCGGATATCCGGCGTCCGCCAGCAGCTGCCTTGCCAGCGCAGGATCGAAGGTGTGCCGCGCGAATTCGCCGGAACGCGCGAACAGCGTGGGCGAGATCATGAGGGCGGATGGCGTCGCAAGATTTCGCATGACCTTGCTCCCGATCGCCTCGACGTCGACTGCGTGATACAGGGCGGCCCGGACCCGCTTGTCCTTGAACGGATTGTTCCCCCGAACGTCGGATTCCAGCAATTCGTCACGACCCTGATCGAACCCGAGAAAGATCGTTCTCAGTTCCGGACCGACCAGCATCGATGTCCCGTCGTTTGCCTGCACCCGTCTGATGTCCTGCACGGGCACCGGATAGGCCATGTCGATTTGTCCGGAGAGCAGCGCCGCCACACGCGTTGCGTCCGAACTGATGGGCGTCATTACCACCTCGGTCAGATTGTGTCTGGGTTGGTCCCACCAGTCCGGATTCGGCTTCAGGACGGTTCTGACGTCGGTCTCCCGCTCCACGACCATGAACGGACCCGTGCCGTTGGTGTGGAAGTTGGCGTAGTTCTCGGTGCCCGCGGTCACGCTCGCCGGCTGCACGGCGTGGTGCTCTTCCGTCCACTCCTTGTCCATGATGTACCAAGTGCCCCACTCGGAGTGGAGAATTGGGTTGGGTGCCGGGGTAATGAAATCGACGGTGTGAGTGTCGACTTTGACTACCTTGACGTCTGCCGCGATTCGGGTCTTGAGATCAGAGCCCGTGGCGCGGACCCGGTTCGCCGAAAACACCACGTCGTCGGCATCGAAGGCGTTCCCGTTGTGGAATTTCACGTTCTGCCGTAGGTGGAACCGCCAACGCGTCGGCTCTAGGACTTCCCATCGCTCGGCCAGCGCCGGCTGAACTTCGAGGTCCGGGCCGCGCCGGATCAGGCCTTCGTAGACGTTGCCCAGGAAACCCAGCGTGAACGTCTCGTTCAGGACGTAGGGATCCAACCCTTGGGCGTCCCCCTGGAACGCCCATCGAAGCGTCTTCGCCTCGACGGCGCCAGCTGTCGCAACGGCAAACAGGGCCGCACAGATCATCGCCGTTCGTGCCATGGTGGTTCCTCACTGTCATCGCTGCTTATCAACTCGAAACCGAACAGGCCGGTTCTGTCCCGAAGCCGTCCACGCCGACACTAGAACGCGATCCTCCCCAAGAGAACCGGCACCGGACCTGTGCGGCGCAACATGGGGTTTGTCGCCGACGTAGGTGGTGGCCACCGCCAGGTGCCCGAAGGCGGCTGGTGGTGCGCGGCGAACCACGCCGTCCGACAGACCGACGGCAGCCCCATTGCACGGACCTCATGCCAGGTCCAGGAGATTCCGCTCCGGGCCCCACGAACGACTGCGGACTCGGCCCGACGCGCGGCGTCCGCATCCGCGGGTCGGCATCATCCCATCGAGAACGTCGGAACGCCGGATCAATCTGCCGATGCAGTTTCCCCGGCCGGACTATGTCCGTTTAGTTCACCGTTGATCAGTTGCGGTCCTGCGCGGACGCACGAGCCAGGCACCCAGGGCCGGCAGCAGGACGACCGCCCCGATCATGTTGACCAGGAACATGAACGTCAGCACCGTGCCCACGTCGGCTTGGAACTTCAGCGGCGCGACGATCCACGTAGCGACCCCAACGGCCAGGGTGAGGGCGGTGAGCACGACCCCCGCTCCGGTGGTGGCCAGCGTCCGCTCGTAGGCCGTGGCGAAGTCGAGGCCCTCCGCGAGCAGGGTGCGGAGCCGCCCGTAGATGTAGATGCCGTAGTCCACCCCGATTCCTGCCCCAAGCGCCACGACCGGCAGGGTGGAAACCTTGAGGCCGATCTCAAGCAGCCCCATGAGGGCGTAGGCAAGCAGGGAGACCACCGCGAGCGGCGCAATGATGCACACGGTCGCCGCCGCCGACCGGAAGGAGAGCAGGCACAGCACGATGACCGCGGCGTACACGTAGGCGAGGATCGGGAACTGCGACGCTGCCACCTCTTCGTTGGTCGCCGCCATCACCCCGACGTTGCCGGAAGCGAGTCGGAACGCGATGCGGTCGTCCGGATTCGCGGCGTCGAACGCCTTCACTGCGTCGACCACACGCTCAATGGTCTCGGCCTTGTGGTCGGTCGTGTAGACTGACACTGGCATGACGCTGCAGTCGAGGTTCAACAGCCCGCTGCTCGTGGGCACCGGGGAGACGGACTGAACGATCATGTAGCGATTGCGGGGAACGGTCCGCCATTTGAGGCTGCCCTCGTTCCACATCGCGTTAATGCTGCTCATGGTGCCGGCCAGCCCGCGCACCGACTGGACGCCATCCACGTTGCGGACGTGCCATTCGAAAGCGTCGAGGGTGCGCATCACGTCGTAGTCGATGCAGCCCTCCGCCACCGTCTCCACGATCACCGTCAGGACATCGACGCCGATATCGAAGCGCTCCGTGATCACGGCGGAGTCGAGGTTGTAGACGGACTCCGCCCGCAGCTCCGGCACGCCCTGGTGCTCGTCGCCGATCCGAACCTCGGGGGCCACGTACGCTCCGGCGGCCAGGAGCATCAGGGCCACACCGATCACAGCGGCGGCGGGGCCCCGGTGCGCGAGACGCGCCATCCGCGACCAGACCGGCTGCAGCAGGTCGTCGCGCTCGCGGGTCGCGCGGCGCTGCGCATCGCTCGCCTCGAAGTACGAGAGCAGCACCGGCAGTAGCGCTAGGTTGGTGAGGATGATCGCCGCGACCCCGAGGCTCGCGGTGATGGCGATCTCCTTCATGACCTGGACCTCGATGAACGAGATGGTGATGAATCCCACCGAATCGGAGGCCAGCGCGACCGCGCCCGGCAGCAGGAGACGGCGGACGCTCGCCCGCGCGGCCGAGAGACCATCGGCGCCGCCCGCTTCCTCCGCGCGCATCGAGCTCACCATCTGGACCCCGTGGCTCACGCCGATCGCGAACACGAGGAACGGCACGAGGATGGACATCGGATCGACGCCGAAACCCAGCGCCGTGACGCCGCCGAGCTGCCAGACCACCGCGACGAGGGAACAGGCGAGCGGCGGTATGGTCAGCCGGAGCGACCGGGTGTAGACATAGACGAACAGCGCGGTGATCAGGACCGCGATCCCGAAGAACGCTACGACCCGGGTCGCCCCGGCTGCGATGTCCCCCACCACCTTGGCGAACCCGATGACGTGTAGGTCGACGTGCACCTCCACGTCCGCGCTCACCGACTGGCGGATGCGCTCGAGCTCGCCCGCGACCTCGATGTAGTCGAGCCGCTCGCCGGTGTTGGGGTGGAACTCCTGCAGCTTGGCGGCCACGATCGCGCCGGTGAAGTCGTTGGCCACTAGGCGTCCGACGAGGCCGGCCTTGATGATGTTCTCCCGCACCCGGGCGAAGCCCGCCTCGGTGGGCTCGAAGTCCACCGGCAGCACGTTCCCAGCCGCGACGCCGTCTTCCACCACCTCGATGAACCGCACGTTCGGCGTGAGGATCGAGAACACCTGGGTACGATCGACGCCCGGCAGGAAGAACGTTGCATCGGTCACCTGCCGAAGCGCCGCGAAGAATCCGGGCGTGAACATGTCGCCCTCGCGCGCCATCACCGCGATCAGGACGCGGTCGGCGCCGCCGAACTCGTCGCGGTACTCGAGGAAGGTCTGCATGTACTCGTGCTCGACGGGCACCAGCTTGGTGAAGCCGGCATCGACGCGGAGCCCCGTCGCGGACCATCCCATCGCGATGGTGACGAGCGCGAACGCGGCGAGCACGAGCGGGCGGCGGGCGAACAGGAGCCGTTCGATGCGCTCCGTCACGGGACTGGCCTGCTGACGGCGCCCGTCGTCATCCCGGCGAGCGCGCGGCTCGGCCGGCGATGCCTTCGCTCATGCGGCGAGCGGACGAACACGGCCTCCATCGGGGCGCTAGTCGGCGTCCAGCCAGCGCTGGACGCCGAATTCTCCGACCAGCAGCACGCCGCCGTCGGAAAGCGGCAGCGCCGCCGAGATTCCGGCGCGCGATGCCAACCGGCTGCCGGCCACGCTGCGCCCACCGTCGTCGCTGGTCAGCACGCTGCCTTCCAGCCCGGTCACGACGATCCGCCCGGACGGGAGCTGGGCGGCTCCGGTCAGGGTCGCACGGGTACGGGTGGTCACCTCCGCCCAGGTCTCACCGCCGTCGTCGGAGCGGAACAGATGGCCCCTGAGCCCAGCCAGCAGCACCTGGTCCTCGTCGAGCGCGAGCCCACCGAACCACGAGCCGGCGTAGGGCGTGGACAGTTCGCGCCAATTCGCGCCGCCATCATCAGAGCGGTACGCGACCCCGGCCTCTCCGGCGATGAACAGGCGTTGCGACGGCGGCCGCGACGAATCGGACGCCGGTCCCGCCACTGGCACCAGCGCGTTCAGGTGGAAGTCGTTCGCGCTGATGGTCCTTGGGGTCCAGGTCTCGCCGCCATCCTCGGTGGCGAGGAAGTAACCGTAGGCACCGACCGCGAAGCCGGTGTGTGCATCGCGAAACCAGACGTCGAGCAGGGGGAGTTCCTCCTCCGGTGCCTGATGCACCATCGACCAGGTCGCGCCGCCGTCGTCGGTGCGGAGGATCACCGCGTCGTGCCCCACGGCCCAGCCCGTACGCTCGTCGTGCATGTGGACCGCCGTGAGCAGGACGCGGGTGGGCACCTCGGCCTGCGTCCAGCTGCCACCGTCGTCGGTGGATACCAGCACGTGGCCGCGCGCCCCCACCACCACCAGCCGCGAGCCAGCCACGGCGCCGTCAAGCAGCAGGGATTCGATCGCGAGCGGTGCCTGTACGGCTGCCTCGGCACCCGCGCTCCCCGGCGCAAGGAGAGCCAGCAGGCCGACGATCGCTAGGTGCGCCGCGGGCCGTTGCGAACGAGCGCGGGCCGGGGTGTCCCGGACCGGCGGCGGGGGGCCCGACCGCTGCGCCGCGCGCGGGGTCGTCACGACTCCGGCGAACGCGCCGGGCGCTTCACGAGTCCGGGTGGAACGGAACGGGCTCACCCCGGGGTGACAGCCGAGGCGGCCGGCGATTCAGGCGCTCAGCGACGCGTTCACCGCCGGCCGGCGCGGCGCAGCGCCGCGGGCGTGAAGTTGCGGGATGTCAGTCCCGGGTCCCACGTGCACATCGGGAACTCGTTGTCGAGGCCGAAGGCAAGGTAGCGGCCAGCCTGAAGATCGGTGTGCACCTCAAGCGTCGGCCACACCAGCGGTTTCTCGTAGTAGTTGACGACGTGGGCTTCGGACACCCGCCAGAGCTGGTCGCGGTTGTCGTAGATGTCCCCGACCATGATCTGCCACGAATCCTCGTCGACATACAGCGTGCGCCGCTTGTAGATGTGGGTCGCGCCCTCCTTGAGCGTCGCCTCCACCACCCAGACCCGGTGCAGCTCGTAGCGCAGCAGCTCCGGGTTGACGTGAAGGGGATGGAGGATGTCGGCGAACGCCAGGTCGCCGCTGTGCAGCCGGTACGAGTTGTACGGGACATACAGCTCGCGCTTGCCGACGAGCTCCCAGTCGTAGCGGTCCACGGCCCCGTTGAACATGTCGAGCTGATCCGCGGTTCGGAGTCCGTCGGCCGACGTGCCCGGGTTGTCGTAGGCGATATTCGGCGCTCGCCGTACCCGACGCTGGCCGGGGTTGTAGGTCCAGGCGTTCCGCGGCTCGCGGAACTGGTTCATGGTCTCGTGCACCAGGACGATATCGCCCGCGAGCCGGGCCGGCGCGAGCGTTTCCTGCTTGAACAGGATCATCGTGTTGCCGAGCTCGTCCAGCGTCATGTCTGGGAGCGAGTAGCGCAGCTCGATCTCGAGGCTCTGCTTCACCAGCGTAAAGTCGCCACCGCGGGTGACCGCAGCCTGGCCGACGGTGCATGCCACCGACTCGCCCCGGTAGCGCAGCAGGTGGTTCCAGATCACCTCCAGGCCGTTGGCGGGAATCGGGAACGGGATGCCGATCACCGCGTCACCGACGCCGTTGCCATCGTCCACGAGCCTGGCGCTGGCGGCGATTTCCCGGGTGGCGTCGTAGATCCGCTGGGGAACGGAGGCACTTCGCCGGGTCGGATAGACCTGTATGTTGAAACTCGGATACGTCTCCAGCAGGCGCTGGTGTCCGATCGAGAGCCGGTCGCGGTGCTCATCCAGGTTGCCGGCGTCGATGACGAACAGCGGCTCATCAGCGGCGTACGGATCGCGGTGATGTTCGCCGACGCTGTAGCCGGCGGGTGGCTCCGTAATGCCACCGGTCCACTCTGGGATGGTGCCTGCGGCGTTGCCCGCTCGTTCGCCCCCTAGCGGGGTGAGGTCGGCGCCGAGCCGCGCAATTTCCTCCGCCGGGATCTCGGCGGCGGCGGGGGCGGCGAGGACGCAGCCGAGGACGAAGGCGGCGCCCAGACGAATCGTGTTCGGTCTCGTGTCATTCATGGCGTTCATGGCCTCGGATCCTCAGAACGAGTACTTGACGGAGGCGGAGATGAAATCGCGGTCGAACAGCTCATTGCCGTCACCCGCGTACCGCGTGAAGCCGACGTCGGCCTGCCAGCGGCTGAGATAATCGGCGCGGAGCCCGACCGTCAGTGCGGTCCGTCCCTCCACGAAGGGGCCGCTGGGTGCGGGGCTGTTGCCGCTGACATCGTGCAGGAACTGCGCGTAGGGAAAGAGGTTGATGGATCCGATCACGTTGTTGTAGTCGAGACGCGCCGCGATCCGGTACCCCCACGAGGTGGCGTCCGCGTCGGCTTCATAGGGCGTGTCGTCGGGCGCCGTCGGGGGCGGGGGCGGCAGGATACCGCCCGCCGGACTCTCGAGGGGGGTCGTGCGCCTGTCCGGCATGTCATGGACGTGCATCATCGCGGCTTCCATGACAAACGCGAGGCTGTCCGCCCCCATAGTGGGCCCAAAGACCTTGGTCGCGGTGGCCTGGACCTGGCTCACGTCGCGCCGGACGTATCCCTCCACCCGCGTCGGCTCGTAGGCCGCGAGATAGCCGGGGAGATGCTCCGGTGCGCGGGAAGCCAATCCCAGTGCCGTGATGATTGGTCGGAGACCGTCCTCGAGAACCTTCCGCTCGGCCCTTTGCAGCGGCGCGTCGGCACGCAGGGAGTACTCCCCCTGCAGTGCCCAGCCTGAAGCGCCGAGCACCGTGTTGAAGCTCACGCCGACGAGCCGGATGTCCTCGGGATACTCGAGGAAGTACTCTCCTCCCTTCCCGTACCGGTCGATCGCCAGCGCAGCAGCGATCCCGCCGACTTGCGCTCCGACTTGCGCCGCGGTTTCAGCTTCGATGATGCCTCTGACGTCGTTGATTCCCGTTTGGATGGTGCTTGCCGCTTCCTCTGGCGGGAGCAATCCGGCCTGAACCGCCTGCTGGACATTCTCCGTGATCTGCGCGGCGAGCCGGGCGATCTCGGCACCGGCGGCCGCGCTTGCGGCGGCGCCAACGGTGGTCGCGGTTGTGGACGTCGGCCTGCCGATCGCGTCGGCCGCGAAGAGCCCCGCCTGCACGCTGCCAAGATCCGAGGTCTGCGCGCCGACCGTGGGCAGCCTGCTGTGGTAGTTGATGACGTAGAAGCCGAACTCGGTATCGTTCAGTTCCTCCGCAAGGTACCGCACCGCCATGCCCCACTGGCCGGAGTCGTCGGGCACCCGGTCTGCGCCGCGTAGCACGCTCGCGAAGTCGTCATCGAATGCCGCCTGCGGACGTTGCGGCGCGGGGATCGGGTCCCCGGTCAGCGGGTGCGGCACCATGTAGGCGGCCAGGTCCGCATTGATCGCCGCCGTCAGCGGGCCGAATCCGAACCCCTGGTCCCAGAGCTGCTGCTGGCCGGGCAGGAGCCCTTCATAGATGTTGGTAACGACCGCCTTTCTCGCACCCGGTCCCGCGTAGTCGGTGCTCGAGAAATAGCTCCCGACCGGATCGATCCGGGTCTCGTCCCAGTCAAACTGGTAGAAGCCTTCGACCGACAGCGTATCGGTTGGCGCGACCGCCACCGAGGCCAGTCCCGCGGGCAGCAGTGCTTCCCGGAGCTCCGAACCCGGCAGCCTGAGCTTGCTCACGTCGAACGGGTTGACGGCGTTGATGCCGTTCGGAATGAAGGTGCTCTCCCCCCAGTTCAGCACATGCCTGCCCAGCCTGACGTCGATGGGTATGTCGCCGGCGTCAAATGCGGCGGTGACGTACGCATCAAGGATCTCGACATCGCTGCCCACGCGCTCTTTCGCCTCGTCACTCAGCGGGGTGCGCTCGCGATCTCCGTTCTCATTCTCGAAGTCGAGGAAACCAGTGGCCCGGACGAATGCGCCGAACTCGCCGGTCCGGACGTCAAGATCCGAAGTGAACTTGGAGGCGTTGCTGACGATCCCCCGGTCGTAGTTGAGATTGCCGTCGTTCCCGTTGGTATCGCTGGCAAGGGCGTCATCACGTCCCTCGACACGATAGGTCAAGCCGTAGGAGATGATGGTATCCAAACTCCCTTGGTACCCGTTCTCACCGAACTCGACCGCACGGGCCGGAGATATCTGCAGGAGCACAATGAGCCCGGAGGCGGCTGTTGTCAGCGCGACTGAGCCGATCACGTGCCGGGCGCGGCGCCTCACCCCGCGTGTCGCACATGCTGGCTTCGCCAACCATTCCGGAAGAAGCCGCGTGATGGTGTTGGGTTCGTTGGTGTTCCTCATGGACCATCCCCGTCGCAGTTTGTGTTGCAGCGTTGAGTCCGGCCCCTCAACGAAGAGAAGACCGCGATCCCCCGGTTTGGGAGATCCAATGCGTCGCCGTGATCCGGCGTGCGAATCAAAGCCCTGTGCCCTTCGTGATACCGACCACCCATTAGCACGCAAATCCACACCTTGATTGCGCCTTGTATGACGACGTAATCATAGCCGAGAGGCACAGGGACATAACCGAGACGTACAGAAAGTATCGTGTCCATACGGTGTCTCAAGCTATGATTATTGTGTCCAACGTGTGTCGCACGCTAGGACGGCACTATAGTCACCATTCGCAAGGTTCGCGCTGCGCCGAAGCGCCGCCGGTGTGACCGCCGTTCAGGACCATACAAGTCGCGACCCGCCACCGGGGACGAACCCTTGAGCCGAGACGACCCAGGGAAGCACGATTTCGAAGCGCTCAGGGGGCGCATCGCTGCACTCAGCGCAGCCGTCTTGCGCATCAGCGCGAGCCTCGACGCCCACACGGTCCTGCAGGAAGTCGTTGACAGCGCCCGTGCACTCATTGGTGCCCGTTACGGTGTGATCGTGAGTGTCGACGAAGCCAGGAAGGTTCAGGACCTTGCCACTTCCGGTTTCAGCACTAGGGAGCGGGGCCGGCTGGTCAAGCGGCCCGACGGTCCCGGGTCCGCCGACCCGTTCCGCGACCTGCCAACACCATTGCGGGGTGCGGACTTGTCCGCCTTCATCCGGATGGACGGCGATTCTTCAGACCTCGTGCGCTCCGATAACCGTGTCGGCATCAGGTTGCGTCACCGAGGTGTTCTTGTGGGCAATGTCTTCCTCGCGGATGAGGGCCGCGCGCCGGAGGTCACTGGCGAGGATGAAGAAATCCTCGTGCTGTTTGCCTTGCAGGCGGCTACCGCGTTCGCCAACGCGCGTGCACATGGGGTCGAACAGCGCGCCCGCGCAGACCTTGAGGCCCTGGTCGACACATCGCCGGTGGGCGTTGTGGTCGTCGATGCCCGGCCTGGTCACGGGCTGTCGTTCAACCGCGAGGCGAGACGGATCGTGGAGAGTCTGCGCACGCCGGACCGGGACCTCGAGCAATTGTTGGAAGTCATTACGTGTCGGTTTGCTGACGGGCGCGAAGTATCACTCGACCAATTCTCGCTCCTCGAAGTCCTGAGCGGCGCGACGACAGTGCGCGCGGAGGAGGTCGTACTTTCGGTTCCTGATGGGCGCACCGTGACGACCCTCATCAATGCGACCCCGATCCGTTCTGATGACGGTGCTGTCGTCTCGGTGGTCGTCACGATGCAGGACCTGGCGCTGCTCCAGGAGCTTGAGGGCATGCGAGCGGAGTTTCTGGGCATGGTGAGCCACGAGCTACGCGCGCCGCTGACCTCGATCAAAGGCTCGGCCGCGACGGTGTTGAAGGGCTCGCCGCCGCTCGACCCGGATGAAGTGCGTCAATTCGTTCGCATCATCGACGAGCAGGCTGACCACATGGATGCCTTGATTCGTGACCTGCTCGATACCGGGCGCATCGAGTCAGGTACGCTCTCAATTTCGGCCGAGCCCACCGAGGTGCGGGCGCTGGCGGACCAGGCGCGGAACACGTTCCTGTCCGGTGGCGGGCGACACACGGTGCTGGTCGACGTTCCGTCGAACCTGCCGCGGGTGATGGCCGACAGGCATCGGATCGGGCAGGTCCTGAACAACCTCCTTGCCAACGCCGCGCAGCGTTCCCCGGAAATCGCGCCCATCCGGGTTTCGGCGGCGCGCGAGGAGGTATACGTCGCGGTCTCCGTTTCCGACGAAGGTGCAGGCATGCCGGCCGAGGACTTGCCCCGACTCTTCCAGAAGTACACGAGTTTCGGTACCGGCGATGATCGGCGCGGGCAGGGCCGCGGTTCCGGGCTCGGCCTGGTCATCTGCAAGGGGCTTGTGGAGGCCCACGGTGGCCGCATCCGGGTTGACAGCGGGGGAACGGGAAGGGGTGCGCGGTTCACCTTCACACTTCCGATGGCTGAGAAGGAAAGCGAAATCGCCGTGGCCGGCGTGGGCCTCGAACAGCCTCGTCCGCAAGGCGATGGGCGTGAGCCCATTCCAATTCTGGTGGTGGACGACGACCCGCGATCTCTGCGCCATGTCTGCGATGCACTGACTGCGGCGGGCTATGCCCCGGCAGCTACCAGAGACCATGAGGACCTGTCCCGGATTATCGAGGCGAAGAAGCCCCGGTTGGTTCTGCTCGACCTGATGCTGCCGGGGACTGATGGGATGGAGCTGATGGAGAGCGTCCCGGAACTGGCCGACCTTCCGGTGATTTTCATCTCGGGCTACGGCAGGGACAAGACCATCGCCCGGGCGCTCGAGAGCGGCGCCGAGGACTACATCGTCAAGCCGTTCTCGCCGACCGAGCTGACGGCACGGGTCAGCGCGGCGTTGCGCCGGCGGGAAGAGCCAAAGCCCTTCGTGCTGGGGGAGCTGGCCATTCACTACGAGGCGCGCCGCGTGACCGTAGGTGGTCGCACTCCGGCGCTCACCGCGACCGAGTACGACGTGCTGCGCGTCCTTTCGCTCAACGCCGGACGGGTGTTGACCTACGACCTGCTGCTCCGCCAGGTCTGGGGCAGGCGGCATACCGGCGATACCGGTCGATTGCGCACCGTCATGAAGAAGCTGCGCCGCAAGCTGGGTGACGACGCAGCCCGGCCGAGCTGGATCTACAGCGAGCGGGGCGTGGGCTACCGCATGGCTAGACTCGGCGACCCACAGCCTCCCCTCCCGTAATGTGGGTCCCGGCGCGCTACTCCGCGTCCCCGGCATCCTGCAATGGGCATGATCAGTCCGGGCGCGGTATCCGGTGCGGATCGTGCCGGTCAGCCCACGGCCGTACGACCACAATGCTGCCGAAGAGGAAGCTGCTTCCGATTGGGTCAGGTGTCAGAGCGCGTCGACAATCTGGCCCGAAGGGGGAAGTGCCTTCAGCGCCATCGGCACCGTTTCGCTCCTTGCGACGGCATCGCGCATGGAAGCCTGCACCTTCTGGAACGCACGGACCTCGATTTGACGAATTCTCTCGCGGCTGACGCCGAATTCCTCACTCAATGATTCCAGCGTGCGCACCGGCTCCCGTAGCCGGCGCTCGGTGAAGATCCGGCGCTCGCGGTCATTCAGTTCCGCGAGCGCTCGGCCCAGGAGGGCTCGTCGTTGCGCCAGTTCCTCGGACTCGGCCAACGCCTCTTCGATATCGTCCTCGTCACTTTCCACCCAGTCCAGCCATTCGGAGCCGTCTTCGGTGTCGCCCACCGGGGCGTTCAGCGACTGGTCCGCACCGGCGAGTCGCCGGTTCATCGACACCACCTCCCGCTCTGGGACGTCCATGCGCCGGGCGATTTCCTGCACCTGCTCCGGAGCGAGGTCCCCGCTGTCGATGAGCTTGAGGTCGTTCTTCATCCGGCGAAGTCCGAAGAACAGCTTCTTCTGGGCGGCCGTGGTGCCGATCTTCACGAGTGACCAGGAGTGCAGCACGTACTCGGTGACGGCCGCCCGAATCCACCACATTGCGTAGGTCGAGAGACGGAACCCCCTTTCCGGATCGAACCTCTTGACCGCTTCCATCAACCCGATATTTGCCTCTTGGATCAGGTCGGTCACGGGCAAGCCGTACCCTCGGAACCGCATCGCGATCTTTGCGGCTAGGCGCAAGTGGCTGGTCACGAGCCGGTGGGCCGCATCGATGTCCTGATGCTGACGCCAGGCCGTGGCGTCCATGTATTCCTCTTCCCGGCTCAGCATGGGAAACCGGTTGATTTCCTTCAGGTAGCGTGCCAGCCCGGTTTGTGTAAGGACCGGCAGAGCAAGGTTGGCCATGCGGGAACTGCCCAGAGACGCAGCGGAGTGTTGGGAGTAAGGGGGACCTGTCCCTTATAGATGACGCTTCGGAGCCGTTCCATCAAGGGCCGGGGTAGGATTTTTCCGAGCCGCCTGCATTGCCTTTAGCAGGCGTTCGAAATCGCGCGGGGGGCTGGCTTCGAAGGAAAGCGGCGAGCCGGTGGCGGGATGGGTCAGCGCGAGGCGGTACGCATGGAGCGCCTGCCGGGGGAAGACGGCTACGTGGGTGCTGAGCGAGGGATCGAGCTTCGCCGGAGGGGTGCGTGCGCGACCGTAGAGCGTGTCGCCCACCAGCGGACAATGCAGCGAAGCCATGTGTACGCGGACCTGATGCGTGCGCCCGGTCCCGAGCTGGCACTCGACCAGGCTGACTTCGCCGGCCACGTCGAACATCGTCCGATATCGCGTATCCGCTGCACGCCCACCGCGCGTGACCACTGCCATCCGGGTACGATGCCGAGGATGTCGGCCGATGGCGCCGTCGACGCGGCCCGCTCTCGGGACGGGCACTTTCCAGCAGACCGCCTGGTAGGCGCGCTCCACTTCCCGCGCTGAAATGGCCGCCGCCAGCCGAATGTGCGCCTCATCCGTCTTGGCCACGACGAGGAGACCGGACGTGTCCCGGTCCAGCCGGTGCACGATGCCAGGCCGCGCGACGCCGCCGATGCCGGAGAGACTGTCGCCGCAGTGGGCGATCAGGGCGTTCACTAGGGTGTCTTCACGATGGCCGGGAGCCGGGTGCACAACGAGGCCAGGCTGCTTGTTGACGACGATCAGGTGCTCGTCCTCGTGGATGATTTCGAGGGGAATGCTCGCAGCCGGCTGCGTTGGGGCGACCGGGGGAGGGATCCGGACCGTGATCCGGGTACCGGGGTGTACGATGCGCGCGGGGTCGCGGACGACCGCGCCGTCCGCGACCACCTCGCCTGCTTCAATCAGCGCCTTGACCCGAGTCCGGCTCAAGTTTTCCAGCTTGGCTGCGATCAACCGGTCAATCCGCATGGGCGAGACATCCTGCGGTACGATCCAGTCAAGGTCGCTCGGAGGGCTGGATGGGTTCACTGTTGCAGAGGCTCCCCAAGGACCGGATCACGCGAATCCTGCTGGCGGTAGTGGTCGTGATGGGCGCGGCCATTCTGGCCGGGACCGCGATACTGATCGTAGCCCTCATCGACCTCGCCAGTCAGTTGGGGTTAGGTGTGGGTTCCGAGCAAGCGCATGCGGCAGGTCGACATGACTGAATCCCGCCCCGAGGTCGTGGCGGGGTCGTCAGTGGTGCAGGCGGTGCGGGAATCCGCGCGTACCGCTGCGCCGCACGAGGCTTGCGGACTGCTGCTGGGCCGCGCCGAACCGGGTCGGTTCGTGCTCACCACCTGTGTGCCCAGTCAGAACATCGCCTCCGACCCGGTTCGGCGGTTCGAAGTGGATCCCGCCGTCCGCCTGCGCGTGCACCGCGAGGCACGGGGTGGCGGCGAGCCCATGATCGGCCTGTACCATTCCCATCCGGCCGGCTCGGCGGCACCATCAGCGGTGGATCGCCGGTGCCTGTACGAGCCAGGGTTGGTTTGGCTGATCACCGGTCCGGACCCGAGTTGGGAGATCCGGGCCTGGCTAGCCCTGACTGACGACTTTCGCGAGCTCCCTCTTGTCGTCGCCGACACCTGACCTGGCGTCAGGTGTCCGTTCCGCCGACGGTGAGTCCTTCGACCAGCATCGTGGGCTGGCCAACGCCTACCGGGACCAGCTGGCCCTGCTTCCCGCAGCTGCCGATGCCGGGATCGAGCATCAAGTCGTTGCCGATCAGCGTCGCCTTCTTGAGGACCTCGAAACCCGAACCGATCAGGGTCGCCCCCTTGACGGGCGCGGTGATCTTTCCGTCTTCGATCAGGTAGCTCTCATTCGCGGAAAAGACGAACTTCCCATTGGTGATGTCGACCTGGCCGCCGCCGAAGCTCTTCGCATAGAGCCCATTCTTGACTGACCGCACGATCTCGTCCGGATCCTGCTGACCGGCCATCATGATGGTGTTGCGCATCCGTGGCATGGGCTGGTGTGCATAGCTCTGTCGCCGTCCGTTGCCCGTGGAGGCGGTTCCCATCAGCCTGGCGTTCTGGCGGTCCTGCATGTAGCCCACCACCCGGCCGTGCTCGATCAGCGTGGTGTTCTGCGTCGGCGTCCCCTCGTCGTCGATCGTGAGCGAGCCCCGCCGCCCATCAAGCGTCCCGTCGTCGACCACCGTGATCGCCTCGTTGGCCACGCGCTCACCCATCAGCGAACTGAACACGCTGGTCTTCTTTCGGTTGAAATCGCCTTCGAGACCGTGACCAATGGCTTCGTGCAACAGGATGCCCGGCCAGCCCGGACCGAGTACCACGCTGGTCTCGCCAGCGGGCGCGGCCCGGGCATCCAGCAGGACGAGCGCCTGGCGCAGCGCTTCATCGATGTGGTGAGTCCACGTCTCGCGATCGAGCAGGACCGCGTAGCCATGGCGGCCCCCCGATCCGTAGCTTCCGGTTTCCATCCGGTCGCCGTCGCGCACAACCACGCTTACGTTCAACCGGACCAGCGGCCTGATGTCGGTCGCGGTTGCGCCACCGGCGCGGATGATTCCTACCGACTGGTGCGAGCCGGACAGCGTGGCCGACACCTGCTGAACCCGTGCATCCAACGCGCGCGCGTAGCTGTCGATTTCCGAGAGTAGTTCCACCTTCTGCTCGAACGGCACGGCCCCGATCGGGTCGTCTTCCTCGTAGCGGCGCTCGTTGGCAAGCGGCGGCGCCAGCTCCACGGTGCCCGAGGCCCCGCGCGTCACCGAGCGCACCGTGTCCGCCGCCCGTCGGAGTGAATCGGCACCAAGTTCAGACGCATGGGCGTAGCCGGTCCGTTCCCCGACCACCGCGCGCAGACCGAATCCCTTGGAGTGGTGGAAGGCAGCCGAACGGATTTGGCCGTCATCAAGGGTCAGGCTCTCGGACCGCGCGTTTTCGACAAAGAGTTCGCCGTCGTCGGCGCCGGTCAGCGCGCGTTCGACGATCGGCAAGGCCTGCGTGCGGTCGAGACCGCCGAGGTCGGCGAAGATGGTGCCGAGGGCTTCGGAATGGGCCATGGGAATCAGTTCCGTGTCGGACTGGGTTGCTTACACCATATGGGGGTGTCGGCGCGTGTTCTCCAGTGGTTCACGTTCCGACCCGTGACGAGGGGCGACCGTCGATCCCGGCCCGCCACCGAGCGAGATGCTCGAGCGATTCGTCGGGCTGGGCTTTCACCATCCTGGCGAATCCGACCGTGATGTACGCGGAGATGTCAGCCATGGAGAAGTTCTCGCCGGCGACAAACGGACTTTCTTTCAGGCGGGCATCCAGGTCCTCGAACCAGAAGCCGAGGCGCGCGAGACCGCGTTCGGCCAGGGCCGGAATCTGGGCGAAGTTCCTCGGGCCGGCGATCCCGCGGTCTTCAAACCGCGGATTGCTGTTTCGAAGCGCCTCGGCCACCGCCTGCATGCCCTCGAGTTCCACGCGGCGATGCCAGTTCTCGACCATGGCCTTTTCGAGCGGCGTGGTGCCGAACAGCGCAGGTTCGGGCTGAACGGCTTCGAAATACCTGCAAATGGCGACGCTTTCCGTGATCTTCTGGCCGTCATCGAGTTCGAGCACCGGCACGGTGCGAAGTGGATTGAATTCCGAGTACGGCGGCAGCAGGTTTGCGCCCTCCCGGATCTGCACTTCGATCTCCTCCAGCTCGATGTCTTTCTCGACCAAAAACATGTGGACGCGCCGGGGATTGGGGGCCGGCGCAAAGGTGTAGAGCTTCATAGATGCCTCCGGCGGGCTAGGACCCGTCCCCCGCCCGAACGTTACGACAGGCGGCAATGTAGCAGGCGCGAAACTGCCATCAGCGCCTATTCGTCTTTGAGGAAGTCGGTCAGGGCAGCAGTCAGGGCGAGATTCTCGTCTTCGAGGCCGACCGTGAAACGCAGGTGGTGCGGGAGCCCGTACTCGGCGACGCGCCGACCGAATATTCCCTGACCTGCCAAATGGGCGTAAGCGGCCTCTGCCGATCTCCGCCCGCTCTGTTCGAACTCGGCCAGGACGAAATTGGCGACGCCGGGTCGCACGCCGAGACCGAGATCGCGAAGCGTGGCTTCCAGCCAGGGCCGCCAGTGGCGGTTGTGGGCCTGCGCGCGGGCCAGGAACTTGTGGTCCTGAAGCGACGCCATTCCCGCCGCCTGGGCGGTGGCGTTGACATTGAAGGGGCCACGGACCCGGTGCAGCACGTCGATGACCGCCGGCGGACCGTACGCCCACCCGAGGCGCAGACCCGCGAGCCCGTAGATCTTGGAGAATGTCCGAGTCATGACGACGTCGTCGCGTTCATCGACCAGAATCCGCCCATCGTCGTACCCGTCCATCTCGACGTATTCGGCATACGCCGAATCGATCACGAGCAGGCAGCTTTCCGGGAGGCCTTCGCGCAACCGCCGGAGGCCGGCGAGATCTAGGGCGGTGCCGGTCGGGTTGTTGGGATTGGCCACGAAGCAGACCCGCGCACGAGGGGTTGCGGCGGCCAGCATGGCCTCGACATCGACAGTGAGGTCCGCTTCCGGAGCCGTGACGGGAGCGGCGCCAGCGACGCGGGCGGCGATCGGGTACATCAGGAAGCCGTGCCGGCTGTACAGCACTTCATCGCCATTGCCGGCATACGCGACGGCGAGCAGACCCAGCAGCTCGTCAGAGCCGTTGCCACAGACGATCCGACTCGGATCCATTCCGTGGGCTTCGGCGAGGGCCTCACGAAGGGGGGTGGCGCCCGGTTCGGGATACCGGGAAAGGTCGTCGGCCGCTGCCCTGGCGGCGGCGACAGCCTCGGGGCTGGACCCGAGGGGAGTCTCGTTGGAGGAAAGCTTGATGACCCGGCCGGTGTGACCGCCGCCGGAACTTCCCGGCTTGTAGGGCGTGATCCCGAGAACGGACGCGCGCGAAACAGGTTCCATGAATCAGGCTTCCGGTCGCTGCCGTACCAACTGCACTGCCGCCTGGATCGCGAGCTCCACCGTTGCCGGGCCGAACCCGTAGATGACGGCGGTCGCGTCGGTGACCAGCCCGGCCAACGCCTGTTGATCCGATGGACGCGGAAGCGCGTGAAGGTTGTGCGGGAAGCAAAGAACGGTGGGCACCGGCGCCGCACCAAGCAATAGTTTGATGGCTGCCGCGGATTCTGTCGCGCCGCGACCGGCGGGGAGCGCCAGCACGATCGCGTCTGCCCGACCCGTGCGCACGGCCTCCAACGTGTCGCGGGCGCCGGCGGATCCGGCCCCGTCGACCGGCAGGTCGGCGGCCGAGATCGCGGGTTCCCCGTCGGTCGGTGGGACGGGTTGCCCCTGCTCCTTGATGAGAAGGACGCGGGTCATGTCGGCGGCAGGAGCCCGTTCGCATCGCCGAGTCGCGGTGCCCGGGATGGGGGACCCGCGGGCGCGGTCCGGCGGGCAACCCCGTGCGCGAGCGGCACCGGCACGGCCGGGAGTTCCGAACCGTGGCCCACCGCTACCCGGGCCGAGAAAATGCCGCGTTCCGCGAACTGCGGATCCGCCACGGCATCGGCGAGTGACGGCACGAGCGTGCAGCAAAGGTGTTTGGCGTCCCGCAACTTGGGGCGCCAGTAGGCGGCCGGATGGGCCGCGACGGCGTCGCGGACGCCCTGTCGGGTCGCTTCCGGGTCGCGGGTGTCGTCCCGAAGCGCCGCGGGCAGGTCCACCAGTTCGCAGAAGTTGTCCCAGAACCGGTCTTCCAGGGCGCCGAGCGCGAGCATTCGGCCATCGGCGGTGGCGTAAAGCCCGTACCGAGGACTGCCCCCCAACAGGGGCAGTTCGCTCGGGTCCGCCATCGTGCCGGTTGCCCAGCCGTGGGTAAGCGCTTGCCAGAGGAAGGGAAACGTCTGCTCGGTCATGGCGACATCGAGGAAGGCTCCCGTCCCGGTGGTCTGCGCGCGGTACAGCGCCAGAAGAATATTGATAACGGCGGGGTAGCTGCCGGCGCCGATGTCGGCAAGCTGCGTGTGCGGCATGACCGGATCGCCATGCCGGTCCGACGTGACGGCCAAGAGTCCGGCCTCGGCGACGTAGTTCAGGTCATGCCCGGCCACATCGGCCCGCAGTCCCCGCTGACCGTAGCCGCTGATCGCGCAGTAGATGCATTTCGGATTCGCCTGCCGCATGGCTTCGTACCCGACGCCGAGACGATCCATCACGCCGGGCCGGAACTGTTCGATAACGACGTCGGCACTCTGGGCGAGCGCCAGTATCCGGCTTGCGGCGCCCGGCTTCTTGAGGTCGATCTCGATGCTTCGTTTTCCGCGGTTCAGCATGGCGAATGGCACGCTCTCCCCGTCAACGAATGGCGGGGAATGGCGAGTCGGATCGCCGCCAGGCCGCTCGATCTTGATCACGTCGGCACCGGCCTCCGCCAGTACCAGCGTTGCTAGGGGCCCCGGCAACAAGGTCGTGAAGTCCAGGACTCTCACACCTTCAAGAAACAACATTCACGTATCCCGTATGCAAGCCGGAGCGCCGCCTGCACGATACATTGCGCGGCCAGATCGGTGGCGGTAATGAAGTGGCTGGCGAGCGGGTTGTTGCTTGGGGGCCGTATGCGCACGCACCATGTTCTCTCTCTTCATGTCGTGTTCCTGCTGATCGTGGCTCCGGCCACCGCCATGATCGAGCACGGACCACTGGCTCGGGAGGCTGCGATCGAAGCGGGGTGCGTCGAACCAGACATCCAGCGGCTCGGCAATGAAGGTGCCGCCATCGTCTACACGATGACCTGTGCTGACGGGTCCTCCGTGCCCGACGGGCGCATCCGCTGCGAACTGGACACGTGTGTGTTGGAGAGGCCGCAGCGGCAGGAGGCTGAATCCTGACGTGTACGCGTCTCGAGCGAGCATCGGGAGTTGTCGACACATGCGGTTGAGTATCGGCATGAATCGAAAGCTCGGCGCCGCGAAACGCCCAATCCATTGATTTTCAATGCATCAGCTTGCGATTTGGAAAATCGTTTCTGGGAAAATGCAACGATTTCCCGATGCGAGCTTCTCGGCGCGCCGTTTGCCGGTACTGGTATTGGACGACGTATGTCGGGTCCGTGGGCAGCCCACGGCAACATTGACCGGCGCAGTAGGCTTCGCGGGCCGAGGGACCGGCGGAACCGAAGAGGAAGCCTCTGACCATGAACCGTCGTACGGTGCTCAAGGGAGCGACAAGCTTCGCGGCTGCCGCGTGGCTGCCCGCCTCTGGTCGGGCGGTCAACGTTGCCGAAGGGCGGCGCAGGATTCCCACGTCCGGCGCGGCCATCCCCGCGGTCGGGATCGGCAGCTGGATCACGTTCAATGTCGGTTCAGATCCGGTGCTGCTGGATCGCTCTACGAGGGTGATTGCAGCGTTCCTGGAAGAGGGGGGCGGCATGATCGATTCGTCGCCGATGTATGGCTCTTCACAGGCGACCATCGGTCACGCTCTCGCGCAGCTTGGGGATGCCGGACGCGTGTTTTCGGCGGACAAGATCTGGACGTCGGCAGCTGACGCCCGCGGGCAGCTGGAGCGGACCGGGCGGCGCTGGGGCATCGGCCGTTTCGACTTGCTTCAGGTGCACAATCTGGTCGATTGGCAGGCGAATCTCGAGCTTCTCTTTGCCCTGAAGGAGACGGGGCAACTTGGCCACGTTGGCATTACGACGTCCCACGGGCGCCGCCACGGCGATCTGGAGCGCATCATGGCCAACCAGCCGATCGACTTCGTCCAGCTGACCTACAACCTCGCAGATCGGGAAGCGGAAGCCCGCCTGCTGCCGCTGGCGCACGAAAAGGGCATTGCCGTCATTGTCAATCGTCCGTTCCGGCGCGGCGCCCTGATCCGGCATCTCTCCGGCAAGCCGCTGCCAGCCATGGCGCCCGAACTGAAGGCCGAAAGCTGGGCACAGATCTCGCTCAAGTTCATCCTGGGACATCCGGCGGTTACCTGCGTCATTCCCGCGACCACGCGGGTCGACCACGTGCGCGAGAACAAGCGTGTCGTACTGGGGCCGATACCGGATACCGCGATGCGGCAGGGACTGGCGGCGCATTTCGCAGATCTCTAGGCATGAACTGGCTGGATTACCGGCTGCACGATTTTCTGCTTTTCGCCCCCGATACCTACTGGCGCCTGTTCGAACAGGCCAATCAGGCGGTCTGGCCACTGCCGCTCGCGTTCCCATTGCTGTTCGCGATCTGTCTCGTCGCGTACAGGCGATTCAGACGGACGGTTCCGTACCTGGCAGTAGGCGCCTTGGGGATGGCCTGGGCATGGTGCGGCGGGTTCTTCGTGGACCGGTGGTATGTCCAGATCAACTGGCTGGCGTCCTACGCGGTTCCCGCGTTCTACCTGCAGGCGCTGCTGATCGTGGGATTCGGGATCATCTGGGTCCGGCGTCAGGAACTGACCTTTTCGACCTGGCGCCGGGTGGCGGGCCTGATCTTGGTCTTGGGCGCATCACTTCTGTATCCGTTGGCAGCGTTCATCCGGGGTCAGGGCATCATGGGAGGTGAGTTTGTCGGGACCGCAACCGATCCGACGGCAGTGGCGACCTTGGGATTTGGTCTGATGGCACGAGGCCCGCTGACGGTCATCTGCCTTCCGATACCGCTCGCGGTGTGCGTGACCAGCTTTCTCACGTTGTGGGCGATGGGGAGTTGGCAGGCCGCCATCCCCCTGGCGGTCATCGCCACGATCTTGATCTCGCTCTGGCCGCCCTCGGAACCTTCAACTGGAGCAGGGGTAGCTGACCGCTAGCGGTGACGTGAACTTGTTGGTGGCGTCCGGGCAGGTGGCGGTGGATTGCAGCCAATGCCCGAAGGATGCTGCCAGGTTTGCACAAGTGGTTCGAACCGCCGCCGCAACGCTGATCGGATCCCGCGTCAGTCGGTAAGAATCACGTCGAAACCTTCGAATTGCGGGTGTCCGAGATAGAGTTTCTGCCGTGACCCGGCGCCTGCATGGGCATTGCGAAAGGCCTCCGACCTGGTCCAATCAACGAATGCGTCCCTGTCGCGCCAGACGGTGTGCGACGAATACAGGGTGTGGTCGTCGGCTTCAGACCCCCTGAGGAGGTGAAATTTCTGAAACCCCGGCACTGCTTCCAGATGGGTATCGCGTTCGGCCCACAGTCTCTCAAATTCGGCTTCATGTCCTCTCACAACCTTGAACCGGTTCATGGCGATGAACATCGCGCGACACTCCGCTTGACCACAGGGAGACGCTAACGGGAACGCGATGTCATTGGAAGCAGGAAGCGGGGGTGCGCGGGGAACGGATTTCGCAAGGCGCGCGGGCGAGCTTGATCGTGCCGCTACAACGCGGGCCCGTTCTGGCTGTTCTCCATCCCCGGGCGGAAGTGCGGCTGCCGTCCGCCGCTGTCCTGCGCTGGCCACGGCCTGCGGTGCGGCACCAGGGCTGTCCGTGGTGTCGGAGCCCGCCATCGAACGGACGGAAGGCCCTTCCAGCCCAATCAGTTGCGGGGGTCGTTGCTCAACGACGCGGCGAGGGCCCGCCACTCGCTGGTCTCTTCTTCACCAGGGTTCCGCTGGCCTTGGAGGCTGGCGATTCGTGGGCCGGCAGCAGCAAAGATCTCGACCGAGGTGACGATGCCGTCGCACGTCTGCTCCTGGAGGGCCCACGCGCTGGCTATGCCATCGCTCCGCAAGTGGAGGCTGAAGTCGGGATCAAGGACGTTGAACCAGGGGCCCACTTGCTTGAGGCGCCGCACGGGGCCCGTGTGGGATTGAAGCGCACCGCCGTTGCCGACGAGCAAGGTCACGGGAATCCCGGCCTCGGCAGCGTGCTCCAGCGCGATCTGAAAACCATCGTCCCGAATACGTCTGGCGCTGTGCTCCGGCAATGCGCGGAGCTGCCGGATGCGCCCGATTGTCCATCCTTGTGGTGTGTCGGCGACATCGCGTGTGCCGTCCCGAGGAAGCCTCTGATTGCGCGGGTTCGATTGTTCGGTGTCGTCGTGCAGTCGTTCGTACCGGATTGCCGCGTCGTCGGTTGCCGCGAGATCCTGCCACCGGCCAGGGTACCGGTATTCGCTGACCAGCTCCCGGAAGGCGTGCTCATCGCTTCGTCTGCGCAGATACACCTTGTGCACGGCAGTGCCGGCAGAATCGAAGAATTGCAGACTGCACCTGGTCCGTTTCTGGAACGCTTCGGTGATCGCGAACCCGTAGTGCCAGTGGGGAAAGAAGAGCCGAAGCTGCATTCCGTCACCCTTGACCTGGCCGCCGCAGGAAAGCACCTGGATCTGTTCGAATTGTCCGACCTTCTCGTGGACAGCGTGATCGTTCCGCGTCAGCGCCATCACGGGTCCGAGACCGAAAACGCCTGCGACCAGACGGTCCCAGGGTCCGTCGAGGCGGTGGACTTCCGCATCAGTCCGTGCGTGGACGAGTTCGGCCTCTGACACGCCGAGCCGGGTTGCCGCGTCGCGCGCGCGCAAGCGCGGCTCGTCAGACTTGAGTGCCTGCCAGCGCGCCATCAACTCGTGCCGCGTGTCCCGGCGATCCGGTCGGTCGGGAGCGGTATCGCGTGCGGGGGTGCCCGGCGACGAAACACTCCCCGGCTGCAGACCGGTCCTCCCTACCATGCCAAGGCGTAGCCGGCCGAGATCCTGAAGTTGCGGCCGGGCTCGACCGCGGCCGTGTCAACCCGCGTGTACGCCTTGTCGAACGCGTTGTCGATTCCCAGATCGACGCCAAATCCTGCCAGGTGTTGCACGGGCCGCCAGGAGAAATAGAAGTCGTGCACCGCGTAGCCGGCGCGGGCATCCGCCGGATCGTTCACCTTGTCAAAGCGGTCCGCCAGCTGCAGGCGCCAGCCGACAACGGAGTCGAGTCGCGGGAGCTTGACGGCGGCATCGACCGTGACCTGACCCGGCGCCAGGCGACCGAGCTTCCTGCCCGTTTCCTCGTTTTCTCCGTCGATGGCGGAAAAACCGAGCGCGACCCGGAGACCGTCGCCGTCGTAGGTGGCGTCAACCTCCGTGCCCCGGAGCCGCGCTTTCGGGACATTGGCTGAAAATGCGGCGCCCTCGCAGCCGGTGCGGAACACGTTTGGAGGGCCCGCGGGCACACGGACCTGGTCTGATACGAACGGAACGCAGTCCCTTGGCACGGGAAACACCTGGCGTATCGCCCGATCGATGAAGTCGCGTCCTCGAACGCGGAAATGAGTCGCCTTGATCTGGAACTGGTCCTGCTTTGCCAAGACGTCGTTGAAGGTGGCCCCGGCCCCCACCTCGACGGTCCTGGTCGTCTGCGGCTTCAGCTGGGGGTTGGGCTCGAAGCGGTTGAAGCCGACCAATTCGCCAGGTCCCCGAAACAGGGGGAAATGCGAACCCGTCAGGTAGATCTCGTCGGCAGTAGGCGCCCGGAACGCGTGGGCGTAGTTGGCGAACGCCATCAACCGGTCCGTCGGCAGCCAGGTCACGCCGATCTTGGGCGAGAGTTCGTGTCGGCTGTTGTCCGCACCAAGCCGGTTCGAACTGGAAATTCGGTACGAGTCGTAACGCGCGCCGGGGATGACCAGAAGACTGCCCGATTCATCGCCGAACGGATCGGGGAGCACGATCTCGGCCTGTGCGAAGATTCCGGTGAAGCGGGCGTCCGCGTCCGGTACGCCATGGCGCTCGGTGGCATTGGTGTCCGGTTGCCCCATGCGCATACCGCCGTCGCCGCCGTCCTGCGAGTCGCGCCAGTACTCGGCGCCGTAGGTCAGCGTGACGTGCGTGGCTTCAGAGACAGGGAAGCGCGAGCGATTGTCCAGGCGCATGCCGAGCGTACCGACATCCCGACGCAGCAGCTCGCCGGCGGGGCCGCCGCTGACGTCCTCAAGTCTGAGCTCGTCCACCCGGAACAGGGTCCGATAGACGACGGCGTCGAAATCGACGTAGCGATTCGTGGGGTCGTCGTAATGGTAGGCCGCACTGAACGATGCCGAGCGTACGTCCTTTTGCACTAGGCCGTTTGCGGCCACCTCCTGACCGAACCTTTGCTGGCCGTCGTTGGGTTCCCGCGCATCGTTTCGGAAGGCCGTGGCCGACGCTTCGAAACGGTGGTGGCCCGCAATTTCCAAACCGGCCTTCGCCAGGCCGGCCAGGATGTCGTCATCAGTGTCGCGCAGGTGGTTACCGTCACCGAGCCGGATCGTTCCGGATCCGCGTGCCGTGATGCTGGCGACGGCATCCACCCCCTCCAGCGGCATGCTGTACGCGGTGAAATTGCTGAAGCGCTCGGAATTGACGGACCGGTAGCCGCCAGTGACCTTCGTGCCCGCAGTTTCGCCAGCGGGGAGGAGGTCCGCTGCGTCGAGGGTCTGAAAGGCGATCAGGCCCCCGGTGCCCCCGCTCCCGTACAGCGACGAGGCAGGTCCGCGCAGGACTTCAACCCGCTTGAGCAGGCTTGGGTCGAGAAAGAAGCGGCCGTCATGGACGGAATCGAAGTTCTGTCGTGCTCCGTCGATGGTCACGATGACGTCGGCACCTTCGAACCCGCGGATCCTTGGCACTTCGCCCGTGCGTCGGGGACCGCCGGTGAACTCGACACCGGGAATCATCTTCAGGACGTCATCAGGTGAGGACGGCTGCCGGGTTTCGATCTCCGCGCGGCCCAGCGCGGTGACCATGCCGGGAAAGCTGAACGCGTCGATCGGGTTTCTGGTCGCGGTCACGGTGATGGGTTGCAGCCGCTGTGCGTCGTCAGGCTCCGTCTCCGCATCAGCCGAGAAAGGCGCGATCGCCAATGCTGCGAGAAGGCACCACACGCCGGTGACAGCACTTCGGACGGCGCGGTTGGCGACAACTGGGGCCTTCTGGCGAACGGCCATGGACTACTCCCCTAGGCAGATCATTCGACTCGCGTGGAACCACTCCGTGACAAACCCCGGGGCCGAGCTCCGGAAGTCGGCGAAATGGCGGATCGCCCATCGAGCCATGCTTCGCCACACCATATGGAGCGCGTTGCCACAGTGGCAATGCTGGAGAATCAAGTGGCAGGAACTCGAAGAAACCTCCGCAGCATCCAAACCGCCGGCGGGCGCCGTCGCCATCAGGTAGCGGCCTGGGGGCCGGCTGCAGGGCCCAAGCCGACCCGCGGGCGACGTACCGGCGCCAGGGGGATTCGTCCCAGCCGATCCCTCGGCCGGAAACTTACGCGCTAGCCGAGCATGTCTTGCCAGATCGCGCGGGCCCAGTCCCACGCCTGCAGCGCTACGGTCGCGGACCGCTGGCTGGAGACACCACTGGAACCCGGTCGGACCTGGAGTAGCCCCGTCTCGGGGTCGTAGCCGTACACCGCACCGACCGACGCCCCTTCCTCCGGCGAAACGAGGCTGTAGCAGGTGTTGATGAGGGACGGGGGCGGAGCCCCGTTCCCTGTCAGCGCGGCGACTGCGGCTCGCGCTGCCACCTTGCCCATCGAATTCGCGATAAAACCCGATTTCGGCACCTTACCCACGGTCGTCTGGTCCGTGGCGTCGCCCACGATATGGATGTCGGAGGTCAAGGTGGACGTGAAGCCGTAGGGGTCGACAGGCGCCCACGTCGCCCCGTCTGGTACCAGACCGGCGTCGTGGAGCAGGCGGGAAGCCCGCTGCGACGGAATGACGTTGACGACATCGGCGGCCACGTCGTCGAAATCGCTGGAAACCGTGCCCGCGGAGGCGTCCACCTGGACGAGCGGGCTGTCCGGGCGGTAGTCGACGATGCCCGGATACAGTTCGTCCCAGGCCGCCTGGAAGATCTTGCCCTTGGATACGATCTTCTGGTTGGCATCGAGCACCGTGATGGTGGCCCCGGGCTTGTGCAGCTTGAGGTATGCGGCAACCAGGCTGATGCGCTCGTACGGTCCTGGCGGGCACCGGTACGGGCTTGGCGGGATCGTCAGTGCGACGCGCCCCCCGGACGGCAGCTCGGCAAGTCGGGCCCGGAGCAGCGCCGTTTCGGGCCCCGGGCTCCAGGCAGCAGGGAACCGCTTGGCAGCTGCTTCGTTCCAGCCGTCGATTCCCGTGTAGTCGAACGCCACGCCCGGACTCAGGATCAGGCGGTCCCCCGCCACCACGCCGTCGGCGGTGACGATGGCCTTCGCGTCGACGTCGACCGCCTCCACTTCGGTGTGAAGGATCCGGATGCCGTGTCGCTCCGAGAGTGCGGCGTAGGAATGGGTGATCTCGTCAACCGTCCGGAGATGACCGATCACCCAATTGCTGATCGGGCAAGAGTGGAACGCGGTCCTTCGTTCGATCAGGACCACCTCGATGCCGGGATCCAGCAGCCGAATGTACTTGGCGGCCGTGAGACCGCCCCAGCCGCCGCCGAGAACCACCACCCGAGGGCCGGTCGCCGGCAGGATGCGTTCGGCGCGAACGGGCAGGGCCGAAACCAGTGCAGCGGCGCCGCCCGCCAGAATGCTTCGGCGGGTGAAACTCATGGCTCGTTCCCCGGCGGCTGAGCCGCGAACCATTCGGCGAGTGCGGCAATCTCAGAATCATCGTAGCCGCGCGCGATCCGGCCCATTTCCTCGCTCGGGCGTTCGCCCGACCGGTAGGCCGCAAGGAGGCTGGCCAGTTCGGTCGCTTCCCGTCCTGCCAGATCCGGAATGACGCTGCCCTCAGGCACCCGTCCCGCGGTGCCATGGCATCCGGCACACGGCGCCGCCAGACGGGCACCGTCGCCGGACATGTCGGCGACGGCCGGTCCCGGCGCTGCGATCGCAAGCGCGAACACGGCGGGCACGAGCCCTCCCGCGCGGGTTGGTGCAGGATCACGCGACAGATAGGGTGCCAGGATGCGCATGGTTCTCGCAGTCTTGGTGTTGGGCACGGCTTCGCTGTCCGCAACCCGGTCGGATACGGCCGATTCCGAACCGTTGGCAATTTACCAGATCGTGAATGACTCGATCCCGAAGCCGCTCGACGGCCTGGCCGGCGATCCCGAGCGCGGGCGGGCCATCGTCGCCGGTCGCGCAGGGAACTGTCTCGCCTGTCACCACGCGCCGATTCCGGAAGAGCCATTTCACGGTGATCTTGGACCCCCGCTCGAGGGAATCGGGGACCGCGCCACCGCCGGTATGCTGCGGTTGCGGCTGGTGGCGCCCCGAACACTCAATCCGGACACGGTGATGCCGGCGTTCCACCAGGTCGACGGCCTGCAGCGCGTGGCGCCGCAGCACCGTGGCCGCCCGATTCTCTCGGCGCAGGAGGTCGAAGACGTGATCGCCTTCCTGCTCACACTTCGTGCCGACGGGCGCTAGCGCAAATCTGCGTTGCGAACTATATCGGTAGCATGACTGCCGGAGATTCATCGTCAGCAACGGCCTCAGGCGCGCCGGTTCGAGACTTGCCGCATGCCCCCCGGCCGTCTCGTCGGGCTCTGCTGCAGGCTGGCGGCTCTCTGGCGGTGACGGGGCTCGCGGGGTCGCGGGCCCTTGCCCAGGATTCGGCAGGCAACCCCTTTCGAGACCGGTTTCAGAGCTTCCGCCAGACGTTTCGGGTAGAGCCGGACTTGGAAGAGGCGAAGCGCATTCTCCGGAACCTCGTCCGGGGCCGGGAACCCGTCCCGGGATTGGTGGATTTCACGGCCCCGGATATTGCGGAAAACGGCAACGTTGTCCCCATCACGTTCCGCGTGAACTGCTCCATGACCGGGGATGACCGGCCCGCGGTGGTGCACGTCCTGGCGATGGGCAATCCCTTCCCTGAGGTCGCCACCTACCACTTCACGGAGCAGTCGGGTCGTGCTGAGATCGCGATGCGATGTCGGATGCGGCAGACTGCGGACCTGGTGATAGTCGCGGAAATGGTGGATGGAAGCCTGGGCCTTGCGCGCTCGCATGTGAACGTGACGCTCGGAGCCTGCAGTTAGGCGATGGCCTCACGAGCCGACGAGCGACGGCTGAAAGTGCCCGAGCAGGCCAAGCAGGGCGAAGTGATCGTCGTGAAGACGCTGGCGCGTCATCCGATGGAGCCGGGCGTCCGGCGCGACCCGGATTCCGGGGTCATCTATCCGCGGTTCATCATTCAGTCGGTCGTCTGCCGCTTCAACGGGGTGGAGGTCTTTCAGGCGCGTTGGTACTCGGGCGTGTCCGAGAACCCCTTCCTCTCGTTTCCTCTCCGCGTGGATGAGTCGGGCGTGATCGAGGTGGAGTGGATCGACGACTATCTCAAGTCGACGACTCGTACCGCGTTCATCCAGGTGTTCGATGCGGAGGGTCGAGAGGTGTGGCCGGTCACGGCCGAGGCCCCGTCCGCCGTCGCTTGAGACGCCTCCCCTGGCTGTGGCCGGCGGTGGCCGGAATGGCCGTCGCATGGCCGGCCTGGGTCGGCTCCGAACTCCCCGCCCCCGCGCCTTCTCCGCCCCGCTCCGGCTACGAGTTTGCCCGCCCGGAAACGCAGGCAATCCAGGACGACGAATTTGCCAATCCCGGGCTGTTCTGGGTGGAGCGCGGTGCCGACCTCTGGGATAGCCAGGACGGAGTTGACGGAGAGTCCTGCTCCTCCTGCCATGGGGCTGCCGAAGCGCTGGCGGGTGCGGCCCCGACCTATCCGAAGATCGATCCTGTCAGCGGCCTGCTGATGAATCTCGAGCAGCGCATTAACGCATGCCGCACGCGCCACATGGGAAGCGAGCCCTACCCGCTGGAGAGCGACCCGCTGTTGTCGCTGAGCGTCTACGTGACGCGGCAGTCGGCTGGGCAACCTCTTCAAGTGCGAATCGATGGTCCGGCGCAGCCGTGGTTCGAGCGCGGCCGGAGCCTCTACGCAGAACGTGTCGGGCAGATGAACGTCGCCTGTACCCAGTGCCACGACCAGCGCGTCGGGCATCTGCTTCGGGCTGAGCGGATCAGTCAGGGACAGATCAACGGGTTTCCGGCGTACCTGCTTCGCTGGGGCACGGTGAGTTCCGTGCATCGCCGGTTCCAGTTTTGCAACGAGCAGGCACGCGCCGAGCCGCTCCCCATCGGCAGCGACGACTACAACGCGCTCCAGCTCTACGTCGCTTGGCGAGGTACAGGCCTGGCGGTCGAGGCGCCCGCGGTGCGTCGCTAGCGGTTCAGCGCTCCAGGACGCCCGGCCAGTTCTGGTCGGCCCGCTGCACGTTTCCGGGGATGTCCTCTTCCCATTGCGCCTGCACCGACAGGCTGTAGTTCAGGTAGAGCTTGCCCTCGTAGATCGTCCATGCCTCCGGGTCCGTCGATGCGGTGTAGCCGTTGGCCACCGCCCATGCGCAATAGCCGCCGTATTGCGGCGCGTAGCGCTCCGGATCGGCTTGGAATGCATCAAGGTTTGCCTGGCTGCTGAACCGCCACGTCGCACCACGCCAATCGAAGGCGAAGTCCCGGCTGCCCTCGACCGGGCGCTCCTCCGAAAAGTATGCGACCGGATCGGTCCCGCGAATCGCGACGGACGAGAAGGGCCCGGTGAAGACCGGGTCCTCCGCGGCCTGCGCCGGAGCGGTCGCAGTCCCGACGGCCAGAACGAGGCCGCAAGCCAGCAGCGCGCGACGGCTACTCATTCGCCTTGGCGACAAGTTCCTCAAGGTAGATCACGTAATCGTCTTCGGCGAAGGGCAGGTGGCATTCCATACAGGGCCGCGTGTCGACGTCCGCCTTGAGCGTGCCGTCGCCGGAGAAGAACCCGAACTCCCAGTCACCGTTCCGGATGTCCTCCGGGTAGCTCTCCCCCCAGCCCGGCTGCTTCTCCATGATGGCGACGGCCTTGAGGTTGGCCTTCTGCATGCGGCCGTCGGCGTCGTACACGGGCTCCCCGGCCTCGTCCACCACTGCGGCGTACACCTCCATCGCGAACTGCGAACCGTGGTCGAGCGGGGCGCCGTCCTTGGCACTTTCGAACGCGGTGAGGTTGGCGTAGAGGTCGCGGACCGTGTTGTTGTCCGGACGGTCCGACGTCATGAAGTAGACGAAGTCGGACTTGTAGTTGTCGGGATACGTGATGCGTTCCGCGCCAGCCAACACTTGGCCGGCCATGCCGAAAGCGGCCGCAAGCGCAACTGCGATACCAATCATGCGCATGGTTCTGGCTCCTCCACCCAGCGATCTGCCCTCGGCAGATGGGAAAAAACTATACATCATCACCTACGCCACGCTCGAAAGGCGCGCCGACCACGATGTTTGCATCCGGCTGAAAAGCATGGAACACAAACGCGAACGTCACATGGTGCGGCACGTCCTTCGGGGGGCTCTCCTTGGTTTGCACCAGGATGTTGCCCACGTCCCGGCCCAACGCGACCATGTTTGCATCGAGCGCAGATGCTTGGCCCGGTTCCCAGGTAATGACGAAGTCGCCGGCATCGACGGTGCGCACTGCCTGGAGATACTCGAAGCTCCATGCCCGGTTTCCGACCGCCACCACGCGCTCGAGTGGGGCGATCCCCTCCGGGAGTTCCCCGCCATAGAGAAACGGGGCGGGGCGGGTGTCGTAACCGACGTACGGGTTCACGCCGTAGTGGCGGGACCGTGGATCGTTCGGCACAAGGACCCGACCGTCAGGGTGCGCCTTCTGGAAACGCTCCCAGGACGTGAGCCGCGACGCACGCAGGGTGAGCGTCTGGCCGGTAAGTTCGCCGACGATGGCATCACCTGTGTACTGCTGCCACCAACTCTCCGTTTGCCGGTCGTACATGACGAGATCGGATTTGCGGAGATTGCCGGTTGTCCCGAAATCGAGAACTTGATCGCCGAGCCTGCGGTCAAAGACGATCGCAGCATTGCATAGCGGACAGTACGTAACGGCGACCGGGACTCCGCCCACCGTGTCGTTGACGATTTCGTGCCACATCAGGACGCGTAAGGGGTAGGCACGGGCGTCGCCGTCAACGTCGAGACTGATCACCGGCTCCTTGTCCGTCAGGTCCGAAGCCTCGGACAGGGGCACGAACACCGGATTGTCGATCGAGGGGATTCCGTCCTTTGGTGGCCCACCTGACCGGATCGATCGAAAGTCCACCGAGTGTTTCGTGAAATCGGTGTCCGGCCACGCAAGCTTCCACCGTTCCGGATCCGCGGCGGCCGGGTTGGCGACCAACAGCGCGATGGCAACAGCAAGGAGGCGCCAGCCGTAAACGAGAAACGGGCGATTCGTGACAAGAAACGACATGACGCATGTGCTCCAAGGGACGGGCAATGCCGACCTGCTGAGGGACGATACCGAACTAGGGCAGTTGGCAATGGACAAAAATCTGTCGCAAGATGCGCTGCCTGCGTCTGCTGCAGCGAAAGTGCCGACGATGACTGCTCTCCGCTTCGACCTGAACCGTCGACGTCTATTGCTTAGAGGAGGGGCCAGTGTGCTCGGTGTCTCGGCACTTCCGCTGGCACCGTGGGTGGCCGCTGCACAGCAGGAAGGATTTTGCGCGGACGGCACCGCCGCGGAAACCGCCAGGCAGACGGCGGGACCGTTTCATGTGGCGGGCGCTCCGTTCCGTGAAAACTTCCGCGTGGAGGGCATGGACGGCAAGGACCTCACGGTGCGAGGGCAGGTTGTCGACGTCGCGTGCCGGCCGGTGGTGGCCGCGGTACTTGACGTCTGGCAGGCCGACCCGACCGGGGTCTACGACACGAAGAGTTTCCAGCTCCGCGGCCGGGTGCCGACGGACGCTGATGGCCGGTACCAGTTCCTGACGCTCAAGCCCGGCCCGTATGGTTCGGGTTTCGTCCGCACCCCGCATATCCATGTCCGGATTCAGGCGGAGGGCCTGCGCGAGCTCACGACCCAGCTTTACTTCCCGGACGAAGAACTGAATGTGCAGGATGCGCTGTACCGTCCGGACCTTCTGATGAGCGTGTCCAAGGGGTACGCGGGTCTTTCGGCTACCTTCAATTTCGTGATGGAGCCTGCCTGAGCGGGACGCTCCGGGAACGGCATGCGGCCGTGACGCCGTCCGTCCGTTCGTGACCCGCTCGGCTAGTCAGCGAAGCACGCGCAACCGGAGACGGAGTTTTCGACCCAGCCACAGGGCCCGCTCGTCATGATCTCCGACCGCCTCCCCGGTTTCGGGGTGGATCAGGACGGTGAGACCGCGGCGGTGAACCATTAGCCAAGGGACGATCTTGGCGAATTCCTCGGGCGCAAACGCAACTTGGTACATCGCTTGGGGATGCGGGCCGACCGGCTGATCCCTCCACCGGCCGAGCCGTACCGAAAAATAGGCCGCTATATCTTCGCGTACCACCGCTGCGTCGGCCCGGCTCGTCTCGTCATAGTAGATGTGGGCGTGGTAGCCCGTAACCGGCGGCAGGCGCCGGACGTGCCATCGACCGCCGGAGCAGGGCGGGACCTGTTCTTGGCCGAAGATGCGGTTGGCTCGAAGCAGCTTGCGGAGCGGCAAACCGGGCCGACTGCTCGAATCGGGAAGCAAGCCCGCTTCGGCCAGCCATTGGGCAGCCTCCACGGCGGGGACGGAATCCCGGTTGTCTTGCCTGAGATGGGATTGCAGGTGCTCATTGATGGCACGGAGGTTGTCGGGCACGTTTCTTCCTCCGGGATTCGCTTGGCAGTCAACGACGCGCTATGGGGAGAATCATAGCCCGGCCGGCGGGCGCCTTTGATCATCAGACGCGTCGGTCCTGTCGAACATCGACGGCTACGAGTGGGCACGGGGCCATGGTCCTGCCCATGACCCTTGCGTTGGACAGCCGGCAGTTCGGGGCGGGCCCGGTGCCGGCCCGCCTGACCCGGCGGAGCGGCCTCGTGGACTTGGTCGGCGTGGACCCCGACCGTTGCCCGCCCGTAGATGTGCCTGCCTAGTCCGAATCCTGCGGCCAGGCGTTGGGCGTTTCGCCGCCGGCCAGCGTAAAGAACACGTCCCCGTCACGCCAGAAGGTGATGCCAACGTTGTCGTACGTGGTTGCCGTGTCCACGACCGTTTCGAGATCGGACGTCAGTCGGGTGGCGTACAGCGTGTGGAGGTCGCCCGTTTCCTGGTCGCGCAGCTTGAGTTGTGCGGCGAGCCCGCCCTGAATCGAGCAGTAGCGCCCGCCGAGGAGGGCATAGCGGGCGGGCCATTGACTCGACGGACGAAGGGGGATGTCGAGGCGGTCGAGTGCGGAGGCAACGACCGCTATGTCTCCTGATGCGATTTCGACGTCCAGTTGCTTGCCGTGGTTCATCGCGACTTCCGCGAGCACCCGTGCCGCGATGTCACGCTCGACCAGGTGGAAGTGCAACCCTCCAAGGCCGATAACCAGCGCGGCGGCGAGCGAGCCCAGGCGGGCGTACCAGACTCGGGGGGGTGTCGCCCTGGCGGGAGCGGCAGCGAGGATCTGCTCGATGCGGGCGTCGGACAGACGCGCCCGCGCGTAATGTTCCCGCAGGTGAGATTCGAGGTCGGTCATGCCGCAGACCCTTTCCCCTTCCTTGCTGCCGGACTCGGCTCGGCCGGATCCGCCACGAGACCCCGCCGCAATTTCCGTTTGGCGCGGTGAATGAGACTCAGGACGGTGCCGCGCGGCCGGCCGGTGAAATCACTGATTTCCTGCGCGGTATAACCTTCGACAACGTGCAGGAACAGCGCTTCGCGCTCGGCGGCGCGGAGCGAATCGAGAAGGCGAGCCAGTCTCAGCGCATCGTACCGCCCGTCATCGACGGCGGTCCAGCTGTCGGCCACCTCGTCCACGTCGTCCAGCGGCTCGAACGCGATCAACTGGTCGCGCCGCCACCGGTCCACGTAGATGTTTCGGATGACCGTGAACAAGTGTGCCTTGCTGCCGGCGCGGCCACCGTGACGATGCAGCCGGTACCAAGCCTCCTGGACCAGGTCATCGGCGTCGTCGGCCCCAGTCCGCAACGACAGGGCGTATCGGTAGCCGGCCTGCAGCAGGTCCTTGTCCTTCATGGCAATGGCGGGAACGCCACGCGGACGGTCAGTCGTGGACGCGATACTGTCGCTTTTGATCGCCCTTCTTGTGCACGATGTCAGCGGAACAGACGAGCCGATCAGCTTTCCGCAAGGCTGCCGCCGACCAGTTTCTCGCAGAGGCCAGCCGGCACGTAGATCCAGGCGTCCTTCTGGCCGTCGACGGTCGAGGTGCCCTGGCACGTGGTCCCCTCGCCGGCCGCGCAGTCATTCTGACCCGCCTTCGCGACGCCGAAGCATTTCTCCATGTCGCCGTCAGCGGCCAGCGTCGTCGAGGCTGGAGCGGCGACCAGCAGCGCGGTCAGTGCGCCTGCTACGACCTTTGCAGCGGAAGCCCGTTTGATGAGTGTTCTCGGCACGGTTGTCTCCTTTGGGAACTGGTTTGCACCGCGGGCGCTTGGTGGCCCGTCATGGATGTAGACGAGCGTCAAACCGATTTGATTGCGTCTGTGCCCGACCGGCGGGTTCCCGGAGGCGGTCGCGGCGTTCAGCCGGCGGGTACGGATGGGGACGCTTCGCCTGCCGCCATCGATGCAGCAAGCACCTCGGCGACGTGACGGGGGCGCCGACCCGTGCCATCCACGATCTGCTGGCGACAGCTCGTGCCGTCGGCGATGACCAGGGCGTCGCCTGGAGCCCCATCCAACGCCGGGAACAGGTCCAGCCCGCCAATCTTCATCGACACGTCGTACGTCTCGGCTTGATAGCCGAACGCACCGGCCATTCCGCAGCAGGTCGATTCGATCATCTTGGCGTCCAGTTCCGGTATCCAGGACAGTACTTCACGAAGTTCACCCACCGCGTCGAACGCTTTCTGGTGGCAATGACCGTGGACGAGGCCGGCCGGCACGGGAAGCGGACCGAATCGGGGGCTTCGTCGTGCGGGCCGGCGCACCAGAAAGCTCTCCAGCGTCATGGCGTGGTCGGCGACCGTCGCGGTGTCGGGGAGGAGCACGGTCCACTCATCGCGCAATGTGAACAGGCAGGACGGCTCCAGACCGATTACCGGGATGCCGCGCTCGCAGTACGGCTGGAGCACCCGCAAAGTCCGCTCGGCCTCTGCGCGCGCCTCATCGACCGCCCCGACGGCCAGGAACGTGCGGCCGCAGCAAAGCGGGCGCGTCCCCGAAGGATCTTCCGGCGGCGGACGCGCCACGTCCACGCGGTAGCCGGCCATCGTCAGGACCTCGAGCGCGGCGCGCGGAATGTCCGGCTCGAACCAGGTCGTGAACGTGTCGGGCAGGAGGACCGCATCGGGATTCTCGCCCGCCGGCGAGTTGCTCTCCAGGAAGGGTTTCCGATGCCATTCCGGCAGCGCCCTGCGGGCACTGAAACCGAGCAGGGCTTCCCCGGCCCGGCGCAGGACCGAGGACCGGTTGCGGGTGTTCACCAGTTGCCGCAGGTGCCAGGCCGCCGGCGCATACCGCGGCAGCCAGCCGATCAGGCGTTCCCGCCGGCCAAGGCCGTGCGTCCGGACGCGCTGCCGCTCGACCTCGATCTTCATGCGGGCCATGTCAACGCCGGTCGGGCACTCGCGCTTGCAACCCTTGCAGCCGATGCACAGGGCCATCGACTGGGCCATGGCATCAGACGTCAGAGCGTTGTCTCCGAGCTGGCCGGTGAGCGCTAGGCGCAACGTGTTGGCGCGGCCACGCGTGACGTGCTGCTCGTCGCCGGTGGCCCGGAAGGACGGGCACATGACCCCAGGACTGCGCTTCCGGCAGGCCCCGTTGTTGTTGCACATCTCCACGGCGCCGAGGAAACCGGCGCTGCCCGGTCCCCATGCCGACCAGTCGAGCGACGGCGCGTGCGGTTTTGCCGCGTAGTTCGGGTGGTAACGGAAGAGCGTGCGGTCGTCCATCGCGTGCGGGCGGACGATCTTGCCGGGATTGAACAGTCCCGCCGGGTCAAAGCTGGTCTTGATGTCCTCGAAGGCGCGGACCAGGCGGCGGCCGAACATCGCCTCGTGAAATTCCGAGCGCACGATGCCGTCGCCGTGTTCGCCGGAATGCGAGCCCTGGTAGGCGCGGACCATGGCAAAGGCTTCTTCGGCGATCGCGCGCATGGCGCGCACGTCGTGCTCGTCTTTCATGTTCAGCACCGGCCGCACATGGAGGCAGCCCACTGAAGCATGGGCGTACCAGGTACCGTGCGTGCCGTGTCGACGAAACACTTCCGTGAGACGGTCCGTGTACTCCGGAAGGTCATCGAGTGACACCGCGCAATCCTCGACGAACGAAATCGGCTTGCCGTCGCCCTTCATCGACATGACGATGTTCAGTCCGGCCTTCCGCATGTCCCAGACGGCAGTTTGCGACGATGGATCCAGTACCTTGCCAACCGAACCGGGGTGGCCGAGATCAGCGAGCGTCTCCGTCAGCCGGTCGAGCAGGCGTTCCTGCCGCCCCTTGTCGTCCCCCGAGAATTCCACCAGCAGGATGGCTTCCGGTCTCCCCTCGATGAAGGTCTCGATCGTGGTGCGGTAAAGCGGTACGGCGCGCGCAAGGTCCAGCAGGTGACGGTCGGCCAACTCCACGGCGGAGGGACCAAGCTCGACGATCGGCTTCGTGGCCGCCATGGCATCACGGAGCGAAGCGAAACGGCAGATTCCGAGCGCCGAATGGGGCGGAATGGGCTGAAGGTCGAGTTCCAGTCGCGTGAAGAAGCCAAGGGTTCCCTCGGAGCCGACCAGGATGCTGGCCATGTTATGGCCGGCAGGCGACACCGAATCGACGTTGTAGCCGCCGACCCGGCGCAGGAGTTTGGGTATTCGAGCCGAGATCTCGTCCGCTTCGCGGGCCGCGATGGCCCGCACACGCTGGACCAGCGCCGCGTAGTCCGGTGAACCGGCGAGACTCTCGAGATTGCCGGGGGTCGGCCCGAAGCGGTACGCCGCACCGGACGGTAGCACGGCCTCAATGGCGTGCACGCTGTGCACCATGTTGCCGTAGCGGATCGACCGTGCCCCGCAGCTGTTGTTGCCGGCCATGCCTCCGAGCGTGGCCCGGCTTCCGGTGGAGATATCCACGGGGAAGAAAAGGCCGTGTGGTTTCAGGCGCGCGTTCAATTGGTCGAGCACGAGCCCGGGCTCGACGACCGCGCGTCGACGCCCGACATCGATGTCGAGCACCCGGTTGAGGTGTTTGGTGGTGTCGACGATGAGCGCTGGACCCACGGTCTGGCCGCACTGCGACGTGCCGGCCCCGCGCGGCAGGACCGCGATCTCTTCCTCGCGCGCGACCGTCAGCGCCGCTTCGACGTCTCCGGTGTGCCGGGGCACGACCACCCCGACCGGTTCAATCTGGTAGATCGAGGCATCGGTGGCGTACCGCCCGCGGCTGAAGGCGTCGAACAGCACTTCCCCTTCGAGCACGCTGCGGAGGCGCGTTTCCAGGGCGCGGTCGCCGATACGCGAGCTGGTGGGTACAGGACCGGCCATCGGGTTTCCCGCGATCCATCACGGCAAGTCCCAACTATAGGGAGCAACGCCTCCGTGGTTGCGCGGGCGGGACCGGCGCCGTCGGCCATGCCGATCGTTCTGCCTTGAGCGCCGCCGCCACGCAGCGACGCGCGGGCCTCGCCGTTCCCGGCCAGGCTGGCGGCCGGTCAGTCGCCCGGGACTTCCGCCGGTGCTTGCCGGGGTGCCGGCTCGTCCGGCATCCGATCTTCGGGCTCGGGGCGGGCCTGGAGCGCGTGCTTTTGGACGCGTCGGTCGTGGTGCGGGTCGCGATGCTTGGCGGAAACGGTGCGTTGACGATACCGACGTTTGGATAGTTCTCGATGAACCGTGCTTTGGCGGGTCGGTTGGGCCATCCGGATTCCTCTGTAAAAGCGTTAGCCTGCACCGGAGCGGCAGACCAAGTCAATGCGTGAAAGCAGGACGCCTGCGCCGGCGGTGCGCGCGCCGAGTGCCGCGAGACGCGCCGAGAGTCTGCGGTCCGACGTATAGACGAAAGCGCGTGTCGGATCGGGCAGGGCTGCGACGCGCGCCACGATGGCGTCGTCCGCGGCGTCACGTCCTCGACGGGGAGCGGTGACAACCGTCACGTGAGACGTCGACGCGGGCGATTTGCCGTTCCGGGGCATCGGGTCGAGGACGAGGGTGCAGGCGAGTCCGGTCATCCGGCAGAGCTGGTCGAGCTCGGCGGCCAAACGCCGGGCAGCCTGCGGGCGGTTTCGCCACCAGCCGTCGGGGCGGCTGCCGTAGACATTGGCGCCATCGACCAGGATGACGGGGGACCGTGGCGAGGCTGCCGGGGCGGATGGGCGGCGTTGCATGCGGTGGCAGGCGCAGAATTCGGGTTGGGCGCGGTCGAGGGGCTGGGTCGTCGAGTACGGTATCGGGACAGGGTTCCGGATATAAGCCCTTCCACGCCTCCGCTGGTCCGTCTCGACATTACGCGCACCGCCCAACACCCGGCGCCGACGCGGTGTCGGCAATCTGCCGACGCCACGGAGAAGGACGTTGTCCGGCAGGCCAGCCAGACGGGTCCGGGACCGGCCTGTTCGTGGACGGAGTGCCGAAACTGAACTATACCGATAGCCGAGTCGGTGATCGTGGCAAAGGGCGGCGCTGTGGACGGCTACGTTTCTGGTACAGGCTACTCGGCTTGCCCGCACGACTGCCCCAGCACGTGCGCGCTCGAGGTGGAACTGCTCCCCGACGGGGACATCGGCCGCGTCCACGGGTCGCGCGACAATACGTACACGTCCGGGGTGGTCTGCGCGAAGGTCGCCAGGTACGCGGAGCGCGTCCATCACCCCGACCGGATTCTACGGCCATTGCTGCGAACCGGACCCAAGGGCACGCACCAGTTTCGGGAAATCGGCTGGGATGAGGCGCTCGACCGCGTGGCCGGGCGTTTTCAAGAGCAGGCGGCGCGCCTCGGCACCGAGACCGTATGGCCCTACTACTACGCGGGCACGATGGGGCTCGTGCAGCGCGACGGCATCAACCGGCTCCGGCACGCAATGGACTACTCCGACCAGAAGGCGACCATCTGCACCGGCCTGTGCGACGCCGGCTGGTTGGCCGGGACCGGCAGTTTCCGCGGACCCGACCCGCGGGAAATGGTGCAATCGGACCTGATCATCTCCTGGGGCGGGAACCCGGCGTCGACCCAAGTCAACGTGATGACCCATATCCAGCGCGCCCGCAAGCTCCGTGGCGCCAAGCTCGCGGTGGTCGATCCGTACCGCACGCGCACCGCGCAGGTCGCCGACCTGCATCTGTGCCTCCGTCCCGGGACGGACGGTGCGCTCGCGTGCGCGATCATGCACGTGCTGTTCCGGGACGGTTACGCCGACCGCGCCTACCTCGAACGCGCCAGCGACTGTCCGGGTCGGCTCGAGGCGCATCTCGAGAGCCGGACGCCCGCGTGGGCAGCCGGCATCACGGGGCTCCAGGAAGCCGAGATCGAGACCTTCGCCCGCCTGATCGGCGAGACCGATCGCACGTATATCCGGGTCGGCTACGGGTTCACCCGTTCGCGGAACGGCGCGGCCAACGTGCATGCCGCCACTTCGATCGCCACGGTCGGCGGCAAGTGGCAGTACCCGGGCGGCGGCGCGTTTTATTCAAACCGTGACATCTATCACTGGGACAAGACCCTGATCGAGGGGCTCGACGTGCGGAATCCCGCAATTCGCACGCTGGACATGTCGAGGATCGGGCCGGTCCTCACGAATGACCCGCTCGATATCGGCGACGGTCCTCCCGTGACCGCCATGCTGGTCCAGAACACCAACCCGGCCGACGTGGCGCCCGAGCTCGGACTGGTGCACCGGGGTCTGGCCAGGGACGACCTGTTCCTCTGCGTGCACGAGCAGTTTCCCACTGAGACCGTCCGCTACGCGGACGTGGTGCTGCCGGCAACGACGTTCGTCGAGCACGACGACATCTACCAGGGCGGTGGCCACCAGCACGTGATCCTCGGACCCAAGCTGATCGAACCCCGGGGCGAGGCCCGGGCGAATCATCGCGTGATCTGCGACCTGGCCGAACGCCTGGGCGCGAGCCATCCCGGTTTCACGATGACCGAACGCGAGATCATTGACGCGACGCTTCGGGCGTCCGGCCACCGCCCGCTGAGCGAGCTCGAGCCCGAGCGGTGGTTCGACGTGCAGCCGGACTTCGACGAGGCGCATTTCGAGACCGGCTTCGGATTCCCGGACGGGAAGTTTCGGTTCGCGCCCGACTGGAGCTCGGTCGGCCCGGATCACGCCGTGATGCCGCCGCTCCCGGATCATCTCGCCAACATCGAAGAGTGCGACGCCGACCACCCCTTCCGCCTGGTCACGGCGCCGGCGCACAACTTCCTCAACACGTCGTTCACGGAGACGCCAACGTCCCAGAAGAAGGAGGCGCATCCGACAGCGCGCGTCCACCCTGAGGATCTCGAGGCGCTCGGGATCGAGGACGGCGACCTCGTCCGTCTCGGCAACCGCCGGGGCGACGTGCTGCTGCACGCCCAGTCATTCGCCGGCCTGCAGTCCGGGGTGGTGGTCGTGGAGGGCATCTGGCCCGGGAACGCCTTCATCGAAGGGCAGGGCATCAACACACTGGTCGGTTCCGATGCCGGCCCGCCCAACGGCGGCCCGGCGTTTCACGACACGGCCGTCTGGCTGCGCGCCGGCTGAGCCGGGCGGTTCGGACAGGAGGACTTCATGGCAATCCGTATCCCGAGGGGCTGGGAGCTTCCCGAGAGCGCCGTCACGCCCGAAAGCGTCTTCCTGAATCGGCGCCAGATCATCCAGGGTCTTGCGGCGGGCAGCATTGCGGCCGCCGCCCCGGGGCTCGCGTGGGGCGCCACAGATTCCGACGATCCGAGCGCAGGGCTGTACCCCGTCGCCCGCGACGAACGCTTCGTACCCGGCGAGGGGCGCAAGGTGACGGCCGAGGAATGGGCGACGCGATACAACAACTTCTATGAGTTCGGAACGAGCAAGAAGATTTGGAAGGCCGCCCAGGCGCTGAAGATCCGGCCCTGGGAAGTGCGGATTGACGGCGAGGTCGAATCGCCGCGGACCATCGCTATCGATGATCTGCTGGCTCAGATGCCGCTGGAGGAGCGCGTGTACCGGCACCGCTGCGTGGAGGCCTGGTCGATGGTCGTCCCGTGGTCGGGATTCGCGTTCCGGGAGTTCGTGCGGTTCGCGAACCCCACCGCCAACGCCAGATACGTGGCGATGGAGACGTTCCTGGACCCGGATACCGCCAAGGGCCAGCGGCAGGACTGGTACCCGTGGCCATACGTGGAAGGCCTCACGATGGAAGAGGCGAATCACGAACTGGCATTCCTGGTCACCGGCCTGTACGGGAAGCCGCTGCCGCGACAGAACGGCTCGCCGCTGCGACTTGCGGTGCCCTGGAAGTACGGTTTCAAGTCGATCAAGTCGATCGTCCGGTTCACGTTTACGGCCGAACGACCGGTCAGCTTCTGGGAGGAGATGAACTCCAAGGAGTACGGTTTCTGGGCGAACGTCAATCCGGCAGTCCCGCACCCGCGCTGGAGCCAGGCGACGGAAAAGGACCTCGGGACCGGAAAGAGGATCCCGACGAAGATCTTCAACGGGTACGAGGAGTGGGTGGCCGCGCTCTACGAGGGCAACACCGACTCGACGCTGTACCGCTAGGTCGGGCTGGGGGTCCGCCCCCCGCCTGTCGGCGACGAGGGCGACCACGGACGGCCGGTCGGCAGCCTAGAGCCTGACTTCGCGGATCTTTTCGAGCAGGAAGTCGCGGAACACGTTCACGCGCAGCGTGTTCCGGAGTACCTCCGGGTAGACGAAGTAGGCCTCGATCAGCGGCCCCTCGATTTCGCGCATGATGTGTTCGCAGCTTCCCATCTGGTGGACGAGCAGGGTGGGGAGGGCGGCGATGCCGGCTCCCCATTCCACCGAGCGGACGATGCCCACCAGGTTGTTCAGCGTGAATGCGGGCTCGAAGTGGGGATCGAGTTCGCGCAGTGCCTCGCCCAACCAGTTGACGCCGGGAAACGGAATCGACGCCTGATCCCCGTAAGTGACGATCCGGTGGTCGAGCAGATCTTCGAGCGTTTGCGGCGTCCCGAACCGCCGAAGGTACGAAGGCGCCGCGTAGATCGCGATGTGTCCGGTGAAGAGATGGCGCTGGATCAGGTTGGGGTGTCGCGGGGGCGCCATCCGGATCGCGACGTCGGCCTTGAGCAGGTGGACGTCCACCTCGGAATCATCGATCACCAGCGACAGGTTGATTTCCGGGTACCGGTCGAGAAATTCGTTGATCTGCGACGGCAGCCAGACCGAGCCGAATCCGACGGTGGTGGTGACACGGAGCGGACCGCGCGGCCGTTCACGGTTGTGGTCGAGCTGCGCCTCCATGCGCGAAATCCGGTCAAACACGTCACGGGCGGTGCGCCGGAGGATCTTGCCCTGCTCGGTCAGAACGAGGCCGCGGGCGTGTCGCTGGAACAGCGTGACGCCGAGGCTGTCTTCCAGCGAGCGGATCTGGCGGCTGATTGCGCCCTGCGAGAGGCGGAGCGTCTCGCCGGCGCGCGTGAACGAACCCGCGTCGGCCACGACACGGAATACTCGCAGGCGGTCCCAGTCGAGATGCGGCGGTTCCGTCATGATGGTTCTCTGTGCTGCGCTGCTTCCGCCAGGAAGCGCTCAGCTTCGAGGGCTGCCATGCAGCCCTGGCCCGCTGCCGTCACGGCCTGGCGAAACACCTTGTCCTGGACGTCGCCGGCGGCGAAGAAACCGGGAACGCTGGTGGCCGTGCTGCCAGGCCTTGCCTTGATGTAGCCGTCGGCGTCGGTTTCCACCTGATCCCGCACCAACCCCGTGTTGGGATCGTGGCCGATCGCGACGAACACGCCTTCGACCGCCAGTTCCCGCGTCGCGCCGCCGTTCGTGGAGCGAAGGCGTACCCCGGCGACGGTCTGCCCGTCGGCATCGCCCAGGATCTCCTCGACGACGCTGTTCCAGGCGAACTCGACACGGGGCTCGGCGATCAGCCGATCCTGCAGGATGCGCTCCGCCCGCAACTTGTCGCGCCGGTGCACCAGCGTGACCTTTGATGCGAACTTGGTGAGGAACAGGGCTTCCTCGACCGCCGTATTGCCGCCGCCCACCACGGCGACTTCCTTGCCCCTGAAAAAGAAGCCGTCGCACGTGGCACAGGCCGATACCCCGTGTCCGCGGTACTTCTGCTCGGAATCCAGGCCCAGCCAGCGGGCGGTGGCGCCGGTTGCGAGGACAACCGTCTGGCCTCGGTAGCGGGTGCCGGTCTCGCCCGTGCAGACAAACGGCTGGCTGCCGAGGTCGATCGCCGACACGATGTCGTCGACGACGTCCACCCCGACTGCGCGGGCCTGCGCCTCCATCTGCTCCATCAGCCACGGCCCCTGTACGACTTCGGCAAAGCCAGGGTAGTTCTCGACGTCGGTCGTAATCGTGAGTTGGCCGCCGGGCTGCAGTCCCCGGATGACGACGGGGGCGAGCGCCGCCCGGGCCGCGTAGATAGCGGCAGTCCAGCCCGCCGGCCCAGAGCCAACGATGAGAACGGGGCAGTCGCGGGTGTCGCTCATGACAGGGGGATCAGCGCCGGTAGGAGACCTCGGTAACGGTATAGCTGGAAGTCCCCCCAGGTGTTTCCACCTCGACGGACATGCCCTTGCGTTTGCCCAGAAGCGCTTTCGCGATCGGGGACTCGAGGGAGATCTGGTCGAGGTCGAGGTCGGCCTCGTCGCTGCCCACGATCTGGTAGGTGTCCTCGGCGCCGTCCGTCGCACTGCGGATCGTCACCCAGGCCCCGAAGCGGACCTCGTCGCCCGACAGGTCGTTGGCGCGGATGACTTCGGCCATTCCGAGTCGCCTCGAAAGCCGCGCGATGCGCGCTTCGATTCGCCCCTGCTTCTCCTTGGCGGCCTGGTATTCCGCATTTTCCGAGAGGTCGCCGTGGGCGCGGGCTTCCGCCAGGGCGGCGCTGATGGCCGGCCGCTGCTCGTTCTTCAGGAGATCGAGTTCCTGTCGGAGAGCGCGATAGCCTTCCTCGGTCATGGGCACTTTCGGCATCTGCGAATTCCTGCGTCGGGTCCAGCGTGCGATCGGGTCCAACCACCGTATCCTCAGCCCAAGTACGACTGCAGCGAGGCTACGTCAAGACTGGCGGAACGCATGCTTTCGATGGCCTCCACGACGGCCAGGCTGCCGGCGACCGTGGTGAAGCAGGGGATGCCGGCATTCAGCGCTTCGCGCCGCATCGAGAGGCTGTCGGCAATGGACTGCGCGCCTTCGGTGGTGTTGAAAAGCATGTCAACTTCGCCGTTGCGGATGGCATCCACGACGTGGGGGCTCCCCTCGTAGACTTTCTTGACCGGCTCGATCTCGAGCCCGTGGGCGCGCATGAAACGGGCTGTGCCGGTGGTCCCGAGTAACTGGAAGCCATAGCGGGCGAAGGCCTTGCAGACAGGAACGAAGTCCTCCTTGTCGGCATCGCGCACGGACAGGAACAGGGTGCCGGTGGTTGGGAGTACCGTCCCCGCACCGACCTGCGCCTTGGCGAACGCGTTGGCGAACGACCGGTCGATTCCCATCACTTCTCCCGTCGACTTCATCTCGGGTCCGAGCAGCGTGTCAGCCCCGGGGAAGCGCCGAAACGGGAACACGGCTTCCTTCACGGCGATGTGGCCGTTGCGCCACGGACGAACATCGAGGTCGGCAATCTTCCGACCGGCCCCCATCACGAGGGACGCCATGTGGGCAAGCGGGTTGCCCGTCGTCTTCGATACGAACGGCACGGTCCGGCTGGCGCGTGGATTGGCTTCCAGCACGTAGACCTCGCGCGGCCGGTCCGGTGTCGCTCGGGTAACCGCGAACTGCACGTTCATGAGCCCGACGACCCCGAGCGACAGCGCCAGGGTCTCGGTCTGCTCCTTGATGGCGTCAATGATCTCGTCCGGGAGGGAATGGGGTGGAAGGGAGCAGGCGGAGTCGCCGGAATGGATGCCGGCCTCCTCGACGTGTTCCATTACACCCCCGATCACCACCGTGGTCCCGTCCGACAGGGCGTCCACGTCGACCTCGATGGCGGATGACAGGAACGCATCGATCAGGATGGGGTCATCACTGCCGTGCCGGTGGACCGCCCGCCTGACGTAGTCGACCAGGGAAGCTTCGTCATGCACCACCTCCATCGCGCTGCCGCCAAGCACGTACGATGGGCGTACCATCACTGGATAGCCGATTCGCTCGGCAATTCGGACCGCTTCATCGGGGTTACGGCAGCTGCCGTTTTCGGGCTGCCGGATGTCCAGTCGGGCGAGCAGGCCGCTGAACCGGTCCCGGTCTTCGGCAAGGTCGATCGCGTCGGGGGACGTACCGATGACCGGGATATCGGCTGCGACCAGTGCCTGCGCCAGCCGGAGCGGAGTCTGCCCGCCGAACTGCACGATGCAGCCGACGAACTCCCCGGCTCCTCGTTCCGCTTCGATGATCTCCACCACGTCCTCGCCCGTGAGTGGCTCGAAGTAGAGCCGGTCCGAGGTGTCATAGTCGGTGGACACCGTCTCCGGGTTGCAGTTGATCATGATCGTTTCGATGCCGACGCCGCTGAGTGCCAGTGCCGCGTGCACGCAGCAGTAGTCGAACTCGATGCCCTGTCCGATCCGGTTGGGGCCGCCACCGAGGATCACGACCTTGCGGCGGTCGCCGGGCGCGGTTTCGCCACCGTCGGAGACGCCTTCCTCGTAGCTCCCGTAGAAATACGGCGTACTGGCCGCAAACTCCCCGGCGCAGGTGTCGACCCGGCGGAACGCCGGGCGCACGCCGAGAGCACGGCGGGCGGCAGCGACCTCGGCCTCATCGCGGTTGGTCAGGAGGGCGATCCGCGCGTCGGCAAACCCTAACGATTTGATCCTGCGAAACGCGTCCGGGTCGGCCGGCAGACCGTGGCCGGCGAGTTCAGCTTCCACTAGGACGATCTCTTCAATCCGGGCCAGGAACCACGGATCGATGCTGGTGGCGGCGTAAATTTCCGGAAGCGACAGGCCCTCGCGAAATGCTTGCGCGAGGAGCAGCACCCGCCGCGGCGTCGGCTGGGCCAGGCGTTCGAGCAGTGCATGCTGGTCAACGCCATTGCGATCCCGCGGGACGTCCACGGCGTCGAAGCCCGTCAGACCCAACTCGAGCGAACGCAGGGCCTTCTGCAAGGACTCCGCGAAATTGCGGCCAATCGCCATGGCCTCCCCGACCGACTTCATCGACGTGGTGAGGGCCGGGTCGGCGCCGGGAAATTTCTCGAACGTGAAACGGGGCACTTTCGTGACGATGTAGTCGATCACCGGCTCGAACGAGGCTGGTGTGGTGCCGGTCACGTCGTTCATGATTTCGTCGAGGGTGTAACCGACCGCCAGCCGCGCCGCGACCTTGGCGATCGGAAAGCCGGTGGCCTTGGAGGCCAGCGCGCTGGAGCGTGATACGCGCGGGTTCATCTCGATCACGACGATCCGACCGTCGGTCGGGTCGATGGCGAACTGCACATTGGAACCACCGGTCTCGACCCCGATGGCCCGAAGAATCGCGATCGAAGCGTCCCGGAGCGACTGGTATTCCTTGTCCGTCAGTGTGAGGGCAGGCGCAACGGTAATGCTGTCGCCGGTGTGGACCCCCATGGGATCGACGTTCTCGATCGAGCAGACGATGATCGCGTTGTCCGCGCGGTCGCGGATCACCTCCATCTCGAACTCTTTCCAGCCAATCACGGACTCCTCGACCAGGACCTGCGTGACCGGCGAGAGATCCAGCCCTCCCTGGACGATCGAGCGGAACTCGTCCGGCGTCCGGGCGATGCCGCCGCCGGCACCGCCGAGCGTGAATGAGGGGCGCACCACGGCCGGGAGACCGAGCCTCGCCACGACCGCTTCCGCCTCGGCCAGCGTTCCGGCCGTGGCGCTTTCGGGCGTGGCGAGGCCGATGGAGCGCATCGTCTCGCGGAACCGCTCACGGTCCTCGGCACGGTGAATCGCGTCGATGGACGCGCCGATGAGCTCAACCCCGTAGTGTTCCAGGGTCCCGTCCTCGGACAGGGCCAAGGCGATGTTGAGGGCCGTCTGCCCGCCCATCGTCGGAAGCAACGCGTCCGGGCGCTCCCTGACGATGATCTGGCGCACGGTGTCGGGCACCGTCGGCTCGACGTAGGTCACGTGGGCCAGCTCGGGGTCGGTCATGATCGTTGCCGGGTTGGAATTGACAAGGATCACGCGGTACCCCTCGTCCCGGAGAACCTTGCAGGCCTGCGACCCCGAATAGTCGAACTCGCACGCCTGGCCGATGACGATGGGCCCGGCGCCGACTACCAGGATCGATTCAATGTCGCGGCGGCGCGGCATTCAGGCAGCCCCCTCGACGATCTGCGACCGAAAGCGATCGAACAGGTAGGCGGAGTCGCGCGGACCGGGCGAGGCTTCCGGGTGGTACTGGACCCCGGACACTGGGCGACCGCGCAGGCGAATGCCCTCGATGGACCCGTCGAACAAGGACGTGTGGGTCTCTTCAACCGTTTCCGGCAGTGCTTCGCGGCAGACCACGAAGCCGTGATTCTGACTCGTGATTTCGACCTTGCCGGTCGCGCGGTCCAGCACCGGTTGGTTGGCGCCCCGGTGCCCCTGATGCATCTTCTCAGTGCGCGCCCCCAGCGCGTGCGCCAGCAGCTGGTGACCTAGGCAGATTCCGAACAGCGGCAACCCGGAGTCGATCAGTCTGCGGATGATGGGCACCGCGTACTCCGCGGTCGCCGCCGGGTCGCCGGGTCCGTTCGAGAGAAAGATCCCTGCCGGACAGCGGGCGAGGATTGCCTCGGCAGGCTCCGTCGCCGGTACCACGGTCGGCGTCAGCCCCCGGTCGACCAGGAGTCTGAGAATGTTGTGCTTGACCCCGTAGTCGACGGCGACAATGGGTACCGCGTCCGCGGCCGGAACCGGGGTTCGCCCGAGCCCGGGCCATAGCCCGTCGGTCCACGTGTACGGTTTGCGGCACGTGACCTCGCTGGCCAGGTCCATGCCCGCGAGGCCAGGCCACGCGGCGGCCTCACTGACCAGCTGTTCGATGTCGAAGGCGCCGTCCGGCTCGTGTGCGATCACGCCTGCGGGCGCGCCGCCCGCGCGGATCCGGAGGGTCAGGGCGCGCGTGTCGATGCCGGAAAGGCCCACGATTCCGGCAAGCCGCAGCCAAGCGTCGAGCGGCTGCTCGCTCCGCCAGTTCGAAGGCGGCGTGGGATCGGCCCGGAAGATGGCTCCACGCGCGGCCGGGGATGCGGCTTCGTGATCGGTCGCGTTGCAACCGACGATCCCGATGTGCGGGAACGTGAACGTGATGATCTGGCCCGCGTAGCTCGGGTCAGTCATCACTTCCTGATAGCCGGACATCGAGGTGTTGAAACACACCTCGCCAACGGCGCGGCCGGTTTTGCCCCACCCGCGGCCCCGGAATACGGTACCGTCGGCGAGCACCAGAATCCCCGATTCCGCGCGTCCGGGAACTCGGGGGGGAGATCCGGGCTGGGTCATCAATTTCCAGGGTGCCCCGGACCATCCGGGATTGCCACGAAACTACGGTCGGCAACAGAAAATGCAAGACGGTTCAGCGGACAGTGAATGCGCTGAGCGCTCGCTCGCGGCTACCTGTATAATGCGAGGTTCGGGCCGTCGCCTCCTGGCGCTGGAAGTTGTAGGCCGCCTCACGATGCTGCAAACGAATGTTCGCGGACGCCTGCGCGCCGATCTCAAGGCCGCAGTACGTGCGCAGGATAGCGCCCGGGTTGCGACGCTTCGGCTCGTGCTTGCCGCGATCGATGACGCGGAAGCCGACCTGCCGGAAGGAGAGGCTGGCCTTGATGACGCGGCCATCCGCGACTTGATCAAGCGCCTGCACTGTCATTGTGAAGAGGCCGCCGCCGGGGCCGGCAGCGGTGTGGAGGGCAACGCCCAGGTCCGCGAACTGCGGCGGGCGGAGCGGGCGGTGCTGGCCGAGTACCTGCCCGAGCCGATGAATGAATCCGAGATGGCGCTGGCGGTAGAGCAGGCCCTTGGCGCGGCGCAGGCGCGTTCCATCCGGGACCTGGGCAAAACAATGGCGGAACTCCGCAAGATCTGCACCAATCCCGAGGACCTGGCCCGGGCCCGGCGCGAAGCCCGGCGACGGCTCGAGGCCTGAGCCGGGCGGGTTGTGGCGCGACTACCGGACAGTTTTCTCGAGGAACTGAAGTCCCGCGCTCCCCTGGCCGCCATCGTCGGCCAGACCGTTCGGCTCAAGGCGGCGGGGGCGGGGCGGTACAAGGGGCTTTGCCCGTTCCACGACGAGAAAACCCCGTCGTTTCACGTCGATGAAACCAAGGGCCTCTACCACTGTTTCGGCTGCAAGGCGTCCGGCACTGCCGTCAATTTCGTGATGCAGATCGAGAACCTTCCGTTCATGGACGCGGTGCGGAAGGTGGCGGCGCAGGCCGGCATGGAGGTACCCCGTACCGGTGGCCAGACCAATCCAGCGCGCGAGCGTCGGCGGCGGCAGGCACGCGAGGCGCTCGAAGCGGCGCAGGGCATCTTCGAGGCCGAGCTCCTCGCACCTGGCGGCAGCGCAGCGCGGAAGTACCTCGCGTCACGCGGTATCCGCAGGGCCGAGGCGAAGGCGTTCCGGCTCGGCTACGCCCCGCGCCACGGCAGTGGTCTTGTCAAGCGATTGCGGGCGGCTGGCATTTCCCCCGAATCGCAGATCGACGCCGGGCTTCTCGTCCGCGATGACCAGAACCGCTCGTATCCGTTCTTTCGCGACCGCGTGATGTTTCCGATCGCGGACCGTCTCGGCGAGATCGTGGCCTTCGGCGCCCGCGCGCTCGACCCGAAGGCGCCGGCCAAGTATTTGAATTCAAGGGAGACCCTGGTATTCGAGAAAGGCCGCACCCTGTACAATCTGCATCAGGCCCGCCAAGCGGTGCGGGCAGCCGGCGCCCTCTACGTCGTGGAGGGCTACATGGACGTGATCGCCCTGTCCACACGGGGCTTCAAGGCGGCAGTGGCGCCCCTGGGAACGGCCCTCACGAGCGAGCAGATCCGCGTGGCCTGGCAGCTGCACGACGAACCGGTGCTCTGCATGGATGGAGACGAGGCGGGGCGGGCTGCCGCCATCCGTGCGATGGAGAACGTGCTGCCGATGCTTGGGTCCGGTCGATCCCTTCGCTTCGCGTTCCTGCCGGCGGGCGAAGATCCCGATTCGCTGGTACGTGATCGTGGCGCTGACGCGTTCCGCGAGGTGGTGGCCGATGCCCTCCCGCTGGTTGACTTGGCTTGGCAAACCGAGTTTGCCCGGGAATCGCTCGATACCCCGGAACGCAAGGTGCATTTTCAGGAGCGGCTGAATCGCTTGGTGCAGGAGATCGAGGACAAGGCAGTTCGGGACGCGTACCACGAAGAGTTCGCGCGCCGCTACCAGGAGACCTGCCAGGGCACACTGGAGATCCGCGGGCCGGCCGATGTGCCCGCGCGGCGCCGGGCCGGCCCGCCGGCGAGTTTCCGCGAACGCTTTGCCGCCCGTGGCCCTGATCGGCTGGTGAGCGAGCGTCACCAGGATGGGCAACCGAACCAGGGAGCCGCGCGCCGTGAGCGGTCCATCGTGCAGGCGGTCATCAACGTGCCCGGCCTTCTGGACCGCGTCGAGGAAAAGTTTGCCGAAGTGCCGTTTCGAGCCGTCCCGGACCTTGACGCAGTGCGCACCGAACTCCTAAATAGACACGCACACAGCGACCCCGTAGACCCGTCGAGCGTCCGTCCGTGGCTGGAAAGCCGCGGCTTGGCCGGACTCGTTGACGCGGGAGCGCCGTCCAGCCGTTGGGATAGCCGCCACGTAGTGGAACCATTTGTGCTCCCTGACAGCGGGCTCGACGCAGCGCTTGCGGGCTGGGAGGCCGCCGTAGACGTCCAGCTAGCCTGGGTGCACCGCAACGACCCCCCTCCGTCGGTGACGGCGAACCAGGCTGTTCCGTCAGGGCCCGACAACGAGATCCCGTGGAGCCAGTCACAGCCATGAACGATGCCAACAACAGTGCCGCGGCGACCCGGGAAGCAGGGATGGAGGCGGTGCGCGCCCTGATCCAGAAATCCATGGCGCGCGGATGGGTCAGCACTGAAGAGATCGCAGAAGCGGTGCCCGCGGACATGGTCGAGAATCTCGACAAGATTCACGGCTACTTCACCGCGAGTTCGATCCGGGTGCTGAAACCCAACGAGGTACCCAGCGAGCAAAGCGGGCCGCTGCCGGGCGGCGTGATCGACTCATCGGCGCGCGCGCCGGCACAGCCGAACGAAATTACGGGCCGGACCGACGATCCCGTGCGGATGTATCTCCGCGACATGAACGGGATTGATCTTCTGACGCGGGAAGGCGAGATCGCGATCGCCAAGCGGATGGAGATCGGCCGCCGGAAGGCGGTCGAGGCCCTAGTCGAGAGTCCGCGCACGCTTGACTGCGTGGTCGAATGGCGACGTCAGATCGATGCCAAGGAGGTGCCCTTCCGCGAGGTCATCGACCTCGAGGCGACCCACGCCCTCATGTCCAATCGCGCATCGCCCGCCGCGCCATCCACCAAGGACGGCAAACCGACCCCGACCACTGGGGGAGCCAAGCAGTCAGTCGCATCGATGGAGAAGACGGTCCGACCGGCCGTCATGACCGTTCTTGCGGAGCTTGAGAAGCTCAAGGTCTGGCTGGACAAGGTGCACACGCGCCGGATTCGGTATGCGACCGAAGGCAAGCCGCTTCCGCGGACCACCGACCTGCGTTACCGACGCGCACGCGCACGTGCGCTGGCACTGCTGAGCGAGTTCTTCCTCATGCCGTCCAAGACGCGAGAACTCGCCGATGAACTCTACGGGTGGAACCGCGAACTGACCCGGGCCGAAGGAAAACTGCGGGCCCTTGTCGAGCAAAGCGGCACCACGTTGTCGGAATTCCTGCGCCAGTACTCGGCCAATGAACTGGACGTCGCCCAGCTTGCCAAGCTGGTGCAGGGGCAGGAAGCGGATGAGCAGGCCATGGAACGATTGCAGGCTTGCTGCGATGCAATTCGGAGCGTGGCCGAAGAAAGCAAGCTGCTTCCAAAGGAGTTCCGGGCCATCGTCGGGCGGGTTCACCGGGCCGAGCAGGAGTCCGAACAGGCAAAGGGCGAGATGATTGCCGCCAACCTTCGGCTGGTGGTGTCCATCGCCAAGAAGTACACCAACCGCGGCCTTCAGTTTCCGGACCTCATGCAGGAAGGCAACATCGGCCTCATGAAGGCGGTCGAGAAGTTCGAGTACCGTCTGGGCTACAAGTTTTCGACCTACGCGACCTGGTGGATCCGGCAGGCGATCACACGCTCGATCGCCGATCAGGCACGGACCATCCGGATTCCGGTTCACATGATCGAGACGATCAACAAGATCATCCGGACCCAGCGTCAGATCCTGCATGAAAGCGGCCACGAAGCCTCGCCGGAGGAAATTGCCGAGAAGCTCGGCATGCCGCTGGAGAAGGTCAGCCGGGTGATGAAGATTTCGAAGGAGCCCATCAGCCTCGACAAGCAGGTCGGCGAGGATGAGGACACCAACTACGGGGAATTCATCGCCGACGAGAACGCGATGATGCCCGACGAGGCCGTCGTCCGGGCCAAGCTTGGCGAGCAGGTGTCTTGGGCGCTGTCATCGCTCACGCCGCGCGAGGACCGGGTGATCCGGATGCGCTTCGGCATTGGCACCCAGACCGACCACACGCTGGAGGAGGTTGGCAAGCAGTTCAACGTCACGCGTGAGCGGATCCGCCAGATCGAGGCCAAGGCCCTCCGGAAGCTGCGACACCCTTCCCGGCGACAGAAGCTCGAAGGCTTCCTCGACGACCGGTAGTTGATCCGCGCGGGGCCCGTAGCTCAATTGGTCAGAGCTGACCGCTCATAACGGTTAGGTTGCAGGTTCGAGTCCTGCCGGGCCCACCACGTGGGTGTCAGCGCCCGTGGTAGACGCCCGAACGTTTCTCGAAGAAGGCCGCCAGCGCTTCATGGTGGTCATCCGTCTGGTGGGCCACGCCTTGGTACACGGCGCAGGTGTCGAGGAACTGGTCGAGCGGCATGGACTGTGCCATCCGCATGAGCCGCTTGGCGTACCGGAGCGTAACGGGCGGCTTGGCAGCAATCGTGGCCGCCAGTTCGAGCGCCCGATGCCGAAGTTCATCATCCGGCACCACTTCAAGCAGCAGACCGATGGCGAGCGCTTCGTCAGCCCCCACCGTGCGTCCGGTATACGTCATCTCGGCCGCCCGCTGCATGCCGACGACCCGCGGCAGGAACCATGCGCCACCGTCCCCAGGAATGATGCCGAGATTCACGAAGCTCTCCGCGAAACGAGCCGACTCGCCACCGATCCGGATGTCGCACATGCAAGCGAGATCGCACCCGGCGCCGATCGCCGGACCGTTCACGGCGGCGATCACGGGCACGTCGAGATCCGAGATCGCGCGCGGCATGCGCTGGATGCCATGCCGGTAGGCATGTTCGATGTCCTGTACGGGGCCTTCGAAGTCGCCGGACCGGTTGCGCATGTCCTTCACGTTGCCCCCGGCCGAAAACGCGCTCCCGTTGCCGGTCAGGACCAGAACTGAAACCGCCCGTGATCGATTGATCCAGGCTGTCACGGCCAGCAGGTCTTCCAGGATCTTCGTACCGGTGAGCGCGTTCCGCACGTCGTGGCGGTCAAACGCGAGCATGGCGGCACGGTCGCGGATTTCGAGGGTGCATTCCGCGACGGGGGGAGCGTCGCTCGGGGTTGGTTGGTCCATCAGTCAGGAGTCCCGGGTGGATGGCGCAGCTGATGCGATCCTGCACCCTACACACCCCGGCTGCGTGTGCACGGCCCTTCCCGAGTGGGCGCCGAATGCTGGCCTGGCCCGATGGTCCGTAACGCCAGGTTCGTCCAGTCATTGACATTACGAAGTTCACCAGGGCAGTCCCTCGCTATCGAGGGTCGAGCCTGCATCCCGCCACAGCATGAGAAATTGCTTTCACACGGGAATGTATCGACGTCTGGAGTGGCGACTTGGATGAGCGAGGTGCCGGCTTTCTTGAGCATGCTGGCCGCATCCCAATTGCGGTTTCCGGCGCGGTTTGCTTGGACCGCAGTTTCCTCGGCGCGGCCGGACGCGAGCCGGGGCCTCACGGCGTGCTCGCCGCCAGCGGTCTGGAGTTGATACTGATCGGTCTGGACGCTCGGTGGGGAAGCGGAACGGGGTCAGGCAGGCAGAATCGACGTTTGACGGAGCCGCGCGGGATTGGAATGATGCGATCACGTCCTCCCATTTGTTGAATTGCCGTGCCTCGAGCTGTCTGGGCCCTGCTGCCCCTTGCCGCAGCACTTGTTGCCGCGTGGCCGCTGCGGGCGGCCACGCTCGACGAGGTCTCGGCCTTGGTTGCCGACCTGCAGGCGGCCACCGCCGCCGAGCGCGCCGGGGCCGCGATCCGACTTGGTGAACTCGGATCCAACGCCAATACCGCCATCGATGCCCTGATCGTGTCGGCGCTGCACGATCCGGATCACTTGGTGCGTGTCCGGGCCATTCGCGCACTCGAGCGGATCAGCGGCCAGGCCAACGTGACCGTCACCGCCCTGATCGAGCTGCTTGATGATCCGCATCCGGAAATTCGGTGGGCCGCGGCGGGTGCGATGGAGAGCTTTGGCCTCAAGGCGGTCGTGGCCACGCCGGCGCTGGTGGAGTTGCTGGACGATCCTGACCCGGCAGTTCGGGGCTCCGCAGCTTCAACGCTCGGCAAGATGGGGCCGGTGGCCGTGGCGGCATTGATGCAGGTGCTGGACGACCCGAACCGCGACAAGAAGCTGAACGCGCTGAAGGCACTGGCCGGCCACGGCGCCCGCGCTGGCGTCGCGGTGCCCCGCATCACGCCGTTCGCGGGAGACCCCGATCCGGAGCTGCGCGCTGCTGCGTTGCTGTGCCTTCGCCGGATTGCCGGGGACCGGAACTGGCCCGGCGAGTCGGGCTGGCTTACCGACCCGCAGGCGCAAATCTGGCCGAAAGCGATGACATCGGCCGAGCGTTTACGGGGATACCCGTCGCTCCGCCGCGCCATCGTGGAGGCTGCCCTGGGGGTATTCGGCGAGTTCGTTGGCGATCCTGACCCGCGGGTGCGCTACGAGGCGGTCAAGGGATTTGCCGATCTGGGTGAGGAAGGGCAGTCAGGCGCACAGCAGGTGGTGCCGCTGCTGCGAGACCCGGATTCGCGCATCCGGCGGGCGGCGGCCGACGCGGTAGGGGGGATGGGTTCGGAGGTTGTCTCCGACCTGGTCCCGGAGTTGGTCTCGGCACTGGCGGACCCCGATGACAACGTTCGATGGGCGGTCATCCAGGCGCTGCGAAACGTGGGATCTGACGCAGTGCCCGAACTCACCATCGTCTTGGAGTACGGTGATCCGCTCCTGCTGCCAGGCGTGCTGGCCACCATCGTCGAACTCGGCCCGATCGCCACTGAAGCCGCCGCGTACCTGCTGCCGCACCTGGGGGCAGGGCAGCCGGAAATCCGGGCACTTGCGGCCGAGGCGTTGGGCAGCGTTGGCGCCGTCCAGGCGACTGGCGCCCTCCACACTGCACTGGACGACCAAGCCGAGGAAGTTCGCCTGGCAGCGGCTTGGGCATTGGCAACCCTTGATGCGGATGGCCCGGTAGCCCAATGAGGCACGTGTGGAAATTCCTGGCCGTCATGACCTTGACGGCGGCTGGACATGCCGTCGCGGCTGAGCCGGTCGACATGGAGCTGATCATTGCGGTCGATGTCTCTTCGAGCGTCGACGAGAACGAGTACCGCCTGCAGATGGGAGGCATTGCCGCAGCGTTCCGAAACCCCTCGGTGCTCGACGCGATCCGTTCGCTCGGGCCGGGCGGATTAGCGGTGCTCGTGATGCAGTGGTCGGACAACCGCGAACAGGCGCCGGTTACCGGATGGCGCGTCATTCGGAGCGCTGCGGACGCGGTCGCCTATGCGCGTGAATTGCGGGAGGCGCCGCGTGCAATTCCCGGCGGACAGACGTCCATCGCCGGCGCGATCGAGTTCGCCATGGGACAGCTGGCGACCAACGGCTTCGAGGGCAACCGTCGGGTGATCGATGTCTCGGGTGACGGCCGGGCCAACAACGGCGTCCATCCCATGTCGCTCCGCGACGAGGCGATCGAGCAGGGGGTCACGGTCAACGGCCTTGCGATCCTGAACGAGGAGCCGTTTCTCGACGACTACTTCGAGCACAGCGTCATCGGCGGCGCGGGCGCGTTCCTGATGGTGGCCGACGACTATCGGGACTTCGCCGCGTCAATCCAGCAGAAGCTGCTTCGGGAGATCGGCCTGCCTATCGCCATCAAGGCGCCGCCGGTCCGACGCACGACCGCCGCCTTGCGACCATTCGATACCCATTGAGCCCGCAACCGGCAGGCTGCGGGCTCAAGGAAAGCGCGTGATCGGGGGAGGCGCCGGCCGCTCGGGCCGGTCCGGCGGTTACCGTTGGGCTTCTTCCGCCACCGGGTTGTAGCCTTCCTCGAACTCGCCTCTGGCGAGCCGGTCCTTGTACTCTTGCCGCAAGTAGGCGATGATGGACCAGATGTCATCGTCGGAAAGCGTCCGCGAGAAACCACCCATCTGGGTAGGGCGGCCGTTGATCGTAAGACCGGCGGCGATCACGGAATAGATGTCGAGATTCCTGCCCCCGCCCGCCTTGAACTTGTTGCAGCTCAGACACGGGCCCTTGGCCCCGATGCCGCGGCTGCCGTGGCAGAACCCGCACCGCGCCCCGTACCGCTCCTTGCCGTGCTCGATGGCTACGGCATCGCCTTCCAGCGGGTTCTCGATGTCGTCTTCACCGCCGTAGCCGAGGTCTTCGGCGGCGTTCGCCGTCGGTGCCAGCAGCACGAAGGCCGCGAACAGGCAGATGGGAAGGAGAGCGGCTCGGCGTAGGGATAGAGGGTGCATGAAATTCATCCGGGCAACGGCAGCGTCAGCCAGGGAATGGCGCGTAATAGGGAATCTGGTAGCCGGTGACGATCGACTCGATGGTGCCGTCGGCCAGCATGTCCGCCAGTTCGGCATTGACCAACTCGATCAAGCGGGTTTCACTTCCCGGGATGGCGGCGCCCACGTTCCAGCGGAGGCCCACGATCGGTTCAAAGCCTTCAACCAACGTAAAATTGGATTCCTTGTGCCGTCGGCGTTCGATGGCCAAGGCAGGTGCCCACACCATGGCGGCCTTGGTCTCCCGGTTGCGCAAGCCGTCGAGGACGCGCCGGTTACCGAGGTAGAGCTCACGTTCAATGCCGTTGTCGATCAGGTAGCCGTCCATGGCCGTCGACATGGCCACCCCGATGTCGGTGTGCTTGGCGATGTCTTCAAGCGTGGCGGTATTAGCGAGTTCGGGGTCGACGACCGGGATGTAGGCCAGCCCGAGGTAGGGTGACGAAAAGATCAGGCCCTTTTCCCCGATTTCATCGACGTTGTCCGGATGGATCGCAATACCGGCGAACACCTGACAGCGCCCTTTGGCGATCGAATTGCGCAGCGCCCTGCCGAGCCCGCCCCGGGTGCCGGTATTCGACCAGTAAATCTCGGTGCGCCAGCCGTTGTTGGCGGCGATCTGCGAAAAGATCTCGACGTCGAAGCCGCGTGGATAGTCGGTCGAGGAACTGTGCGGCCAGTTGTACGGATCGGCGCAGATGGTGATGACGCCGCGATCCTCGATGTGGTTGAGAGCGTCTTCCGCTTGGGCGTCCAGACTCATGGTAAACGCCAGCGCGTACGCCGCGGCGCAGGTGGAGATCAGTTTCACGGGGTCGACTCCGGATTAAAGAGGGATCAGTCCGGTGCAGATATATAGGTAGAAGAAAAGGGGGAAGGCAGCGAACTGCCCTCCCCCGAAAAAGTCGCGGTTGCGAACTTTTTAGTCGATGCCAAAGGCGAACAGGCCGCCGCCCTTGGTGTGGTTCTGGAGCCACTCACCAAAGGTGAGGGGCCAGATGCCACCACCACCTGCACCGACGACGATCGTGATGTACTGCTTGCCGCCGGCGGTGAAGGAGGTCGGGTTACCGTGCACACCGGTGCCGACGTTGAAGGCCCAGAGTTGTTCACCGGTGTCGTCGCGGACGGCGTGGAAGAAGCCCTCTGCGTCACCGTAGAACACGAGGCCGCCAGCCGTGGCCATCATGCCGCCCGTGGCGGGCGTGCTGTGCGGACGGATCCAGGCGAGTTCGCCGTTCGAGGCGTTGTACGCCTTCACCGCACCGTTACCCTTGTTGAAGGTCAGGACCTTCGCGCCCAGGTACCACTCACCGCGACGCCATTCCATCTTCTTCGCCTGGAGGTCCATCGAGAAGTTGTACGTCGGGACGTAGACCATGTTCACGCGCGGGGAGTAGGCCATCGGGTGCCACTCTTTTCCGCCGTCAAGCGAGGGGGCGATGTCGTTGGTACGACGGTCGTAGACCACGTCCATTGCCGGGTCGCCACCTTCTTCCCAGGCCATGATCGGACGGCAGTTGTCCTTGAAGCCAGGGGTCCAGTTGATCCGACCGAGCGGAACCACCCAGTTGCAACGTCCGTTGGTACGGTCGATTGAGTAGAGGTGGCCGTTCCGGTCGCCGTGGAGCCAGACCTTCTTGCCGTCGATGTCGGCCAAGATCACCTCGTTCACGCCGTCGTAGTCATACGGGTCGTTCGGGGTGTACTGGAACCAGAACTTGAGCTCGCCGTTGTCAGGGTCAAGCACGATCGTGGAGTTCGAGTACAGGTTGTCGCCAAGACGGACGTGACGGTCGAAGTCCGGGCCCGGGTTACCGACCGGCACGTAGAGCAGGTGCAGGTCCTGGTCGTACGAAGCGGTGATCCACGTCGAGCCACCACCGTACTTCCAGGATTCGCCGGCCCACGTGTCGTTGTTGGGCTCGCCTTCAGCCGGAATGGTGTAGGTGTTCCAGACCGTGTCGCCGGTCTCGTGGTCGAGGGCGCGGACCCAGCCGCGGACGCCGTACTCGGCACCGGCGGTGCCGATGATGATCTTGCCGTCAAGCGCCAGCGGCATGACGGTGAAGGTCTCGGCGTAGGTGTAGTCACCAACGGTCTTGTCGAAGACGACTTCACCGGTCGCGTTGTCGAGAGCGACCAGGTGCGCGTCGAGCGTTGCGAGGTAGACGTTGTCCTTGTACGGGGCGACGCCACGGTTCACGACGTCACAGCACAGCTGCGGGTACACGTCGGCCGGAAGCTCGCGTTCGTACTTCCACTTGATCAGACCAGTCTGACCATCGGCCGCAATCACGCGGTTGAAGGACGTCGTTACGTAGAGGGTGCCACCGACGGCGACGGCCTGGCTGTCCTGCCCCTCAAGGGTTCCGAACGACAGGTACCACTCAGCCTCGAGGTCCGCAGCGTTGTCCTGGTTGATCGCCGTCTGCAGGGCGTACCGGGTGGCCTCGTAGTCGCGACCGTAGTGGAGCCAGTTCATCGGGTCCTTGTCGGCGTTCAGAAGCATGTCGTCCGAAACGTAGTTCGGCTGCTGCTTGGGTGCCGCAAGGATGTCAATACCCTGAGCGAACGCGGACGTCGCGAGCCCAAAGCTCACGAGCACACCGATCGTCAGTTTGGTTAGGAGATGCATTAGGTAATTCCTCCCGTTCAGCATCTTTTCATTAGGCGGGGCCACAAATCGACTGCCCGGGCGCGCTTGCGCGGCGCCGGTTTCACGTAGCCGTGCCTCGCCGAAACGGCGGCGAAACCCGAAAGGCCCTTCCTTTTGTGCGGCGGACTATACGGGGTTACGCAACGGGATGCCACCGGTTCGCGCCGGCCGAATCATCGGTCGGCCGTTCGGCTACTTGGCGAAACTCCCCGGGGCCAGCGAGCGCCGCATCTGGGCCAAGGGCGGGCAGCGCCGGTCATCGTGGTACTCGACCTGACAGTCCAGGCACTGGAAGCACTCGTTCATGTTGATGACGCCGCTCGCGGGAATTGCCTGCACCGGACACGCTCGCTCGCACAGCCGGCACGGGTTCCCGCATTCGACGCGGCGCGCGAGGTTGCCGAAGATCCGCACCTTGCCGAGAACGGCGACGGCCGCACCCAGCGGGCACAGGAAGCGACAGTAGAAGCGCTCGACGAACAACCCGACCGCCAGCAGCGCCCCCGCATACAGGACATACGGCAGGCTGCGGTCGAACCGGAGCGTGATGGCCGTCTTGAACGGCTCGACTTCCGCGACGGTCTGGGTGGTACCCATCCCCAGGGTGAGGGCGCTGCCAATCAACACCGCCAGCACCACGTACTTGAGGGCCCACAGGCGCTCGTTCGCCGTTTCCGCGATCGCGAGCGTGGGCAGCCGGACGGCACGCGCCAGGCGGGCCAGCAGTTCCTGCAGCGCGCCGAAGGGGCACAGCCAGCCGCAGAACACCCCGCGCCCGAACAGCACCAGCGACACGAGCGTGTAGCCGGCGATGATGACGATCAGTGGTTCGTAGAGGAAACTGGTCCAACCGCCGGTGAAGACGGCCTGCGCATACGTGAGCACGTTGACGATGGTGAGCTGCGCGTTCGCCACCCAGCCCAGCCAGCCGATGACGACCACGAGGAAGGCAAGGCGCACCCATTGGTGGACCCGGCGGTGGCGCGAGATGACGTTGGGCCGAGCCACGAGCACCGAGAGCACCGCCAGCAGCAGCACGAGCCCCATGATGGCTCCGTCGTGCTCGGCCCAGACCCGCCGCCAGCCCTCAAGGGCGCTGGTTCTGACCAACCCGAAATAGGCCGTCTGGACCGGTCGGAGCCCGGCATCCTCAAGGGCGATCGGATCCCCGCCGATCAATTCCTGGGGCAACGAATACCCGACGTCGACTGCCCCGCCGCCCTGGTCCGGCGGTACGCGAAGCTCGAGGGTCCATGGCTTGAGCGGGTCGAATTCCCATTTGCGCGGGATCCGGAACAGGCCGGTCTCCGAGAACAGCGGCCGTCCGTCGGCCCGGACCGCGGTCGCGGTGAGCGATTCCGACTTCGTGAAGCTGAACGATTGCTCACCCTGGACCAGCCGGAGCCGGTCGTACTGACCGGTCCGCCGGACGGCGTTCCCCCGCCAGGAGATGCGGCCGCTCCCGAGGACGGCGAGGAGCTGGTCGCCGTAGCCGATCTGCGAGATGTGGTGGTTGAACCACTGGCCGCCGAAGAGATTGCGGCCGACGTCGGCGGGCGTCGCGAGCGCAGCGTACAGCGACAGGACGGTCTCACCCGGCCCGTCGCTCTCGCCCCCGATCCCCAGATCCTGCGCCGAGTACTCGCCGCCGACCACGCCGCCCCAGTCCAGAAGCTCCTGCCAGGATCTCGGCTCGAACCGGTCGACGTCGAGCTGGAACGGACCGGTGTTCTCCTCCTCGCCCAGCAGCCCCTGGATCCGGGCCATCTTCCGCGCTGACAGGACGATCGCGTTGTACGTGAGCGTGGCACTGATCGTCGCGCCCCGGACGCCGTCCACCCCGCGCCCGGTGAACCGGACCGGACGACGGACGTCGAGGTTGCGAAGCCCCTCGAAGAGGTCCTCGAGCTTGGTCTGCGGGATCAGGCTGGGGCCCACCATCGGTTCGTGGAGTTCGAGGACCGCCGAGCCGGTGATGCGGCCGGCGTGATCCAGGCCGACGATGATGTCGAACGGTTCGCCCGAGTAACCGCGCGGGTTCACCGTCTCGAAGGTCGAGAACAACCATCCCTGCACCGCGTCGCCCTCCCGCACCGTGGCCACCGGCGGCGATCCGTCGGGCGGCTGCACGTCGCTGGCCCCGGGAAACGTCTTGGCGATGACGCCCGGCGTCAGGCGGGTTGCGAGCGGGTCGTACATGTCGGCGTCGGCTGGGTCGGTCGCGACCACCAGCGCCACCACGATCGCGGCCGCGGTCGCCCGCGCCGGCGTGCGCGCGGGCTTCGCCTCCGGGCAGAACGCAGGGTCGAAGTAGGCCTCCTGGCACCGGAGGCACTGGATGCATTCCGAGTGATCGATCGTGCCGTCGGTACGGATGGCGCGGGTCGGACACACCGGCTCACACTTCGTGCAGCTGGTGCCGCAGGCCCGGTGGCGCCGGAGCCAGTTGAGCATCCGCAGCCGCCCGGCGAGACCCAGCGCGGCGCCGAAGGGACAGAGGTACCGGCAGAACGCCCGTTCGGTGAACACCGCGATGGCCAGGCAGGCCACGGCCCAGACCACGTAGGGCCAGGGCCGCAGGAACGCGTCGCCGATCGCCGTCCCGAAGGGCTCGGCCGCCAACGCCGTATCGAGCATGGTGGGCACGAACACCGCGACGGCCACGATGCCGGCCAGCACGGCGTACTTGAGAAACCGAAGACTGCCGTGAACGCGCGCCGGGGGCTCGTAGCGCGGCACCCCGAGCAGCCGCGCGGCCCGGTGAATGAAATCCTGCAGTGCGCCGAACGGGCACAGCCAGCCGCAAAAGGCGCCGCGTCCCCAGAGGAGCAGGGCAACCAGCGTGAAGACGGCGACCAGCACCAGCGCCGGGATGCCGAGCAGCGGGCGCCAGTCGCCGGCCGCAGTGGCACTCCGTGCTGCATCGACGATTTCTTGCAGGCCGGGCTGCACGCCGAACCAACCGCCCAGCCCGATCAGCGTGGCGGCGAGCAATCCCCCGCGGACGACGCGGTACAGCCGCGGGCGACGGGTCAGCGGGTCGGCCAGGACGAAGGTCGCGACCACGGCGCCGATCAACAGGACCACCGCCAATACGCTCAGGCCGGACGTGTGCCAGACGCGCTTCCAGGGCGGACCCCACACGTCGACGAAGCCTTGCCGGTTCGGCATTTGCACCGCGGGCAGCGTCGTCGCATCCAGGACCAGGTCGCGGCCGATGATCCGGTTGGTCCAGAGCAGGTACGCGGTCACGGCATAGACTTCGTCGTCCGTCAGGGTGAGCGGCGCGTTGTGCGGCATCGCCCGGCGGATGTAGTCGAAGAGCGTCGTCGCGTACGGCCAGTACGAGCCGACCGTCTTGACCGGCTGCGCGGTGGCGAGCGTGCCGACGCCGCCGGTGAGCATGTCGGCATCGGCGCCGTCGCCCTGCGCACCATGACAGACCAGGCACTGCGCCTGGTACACCGATTCGCCGGCCTCGACGGTGCCCGAACCGGCGGGCAGCGTGGCGCCGTCGGGAGCGATGGAGATGTCCATCTGCTGCACGACCGATTCCGACGCTTCCCGCCCGAGGTCCGGGGAGACCGGCCGCTCGTCGGCGCCGGCGGCCGCGCCGGCGCCTAGGGCAAGCAGCAGTGCTGCCACGACGACGGATCGGGTCACGGGCTGCGGGAAACTAGAGGTAGACGTTGGTGACACTGCCGTCCGAGCCAATGTGCCAGCTCTGGATGGCATTGCAGTGGTAGAGTTGGCCGTGCGCGTAGCGCGCCGACCATTCGGCCCGAGATTCCTGGCGATGGCCGGCCTGGTCGGTCGCCCGCGACAGGAGGGTCGCCGGCGACCCATCCCAGGTCCAGTTGTGCCGAAACCGGACGGGTGCGTACCTCGCCGGGCGACCGTCAAGCGCGGCGCTCTGCCACGAGTTGCCGCCGTCCGTTGAGACCTCCACGCGGCGCACGGCGCCGTGCCCCGACCATGCAAGCCCGGTGATGTGCTGAAAGCCCGGGGCGATCGTCTGGCCGCCGCTCGGTTCGGTGATGACCGACTTCACGTCCATGGGGTAGGTGAACTGGAGGGCCTTGCCGTCCGGTCGCAGGTCGCTGTACTTGGAGGTTTCGTCCCGCGTGTGGACCGGCTCCTCGACGACCTTGAGCCGGCGCAGCCACTTGACGTTGAGATTGCCCTCCCAGCCCGGCACCACCAGCCGCATCGGATAGCCCTGCTCGGGCCGCAGCCGTTCGCCGTTCTGGTACAGCGCCACCATGGCGTCATCCAGCGCCTTTTCCATCGGCAGGCTGCGGCTCATCGCGTTGGCGTCGGCGCCTTCGGCGAGAAGCCAGCGCGCGCCTCGTCGAGGCCGGGCCTCGCCGAGGAGCAGCGCCAGCGGGATTCCCGTCCACTCGGCGGTGGACACCAGCCCGTGGATCATGCCGCACGTTTCGTCGACAGCCAGGGGAAAGGCATTCGAATTGAAGAAGCTGTTGCCGGCGCACTCGATGAACAGCACCTTCGTTGTCATCGGGTAGCGCAGCAGGTCGGCCGGCGAAAACAACAGGTTGCGTTCCACTTCGCCGTGAACGAGGAGTTCGTGGCGCAACGGATCGATGGCGGGCACGCCGTTGTGGCTGCGCTCGAAATGCAGGCCGTTCGGCGTGATCGTGCCTTCGAGGTCCTCGAGCGGGGTCATGGCCACGCCAGCCCCCGGCGACACATCCTCGTACGGCTGCAGTATCTCCCGTCCGACGTCCGCCTCCTGCGGAGCCGGCGCTCCGTACTCCCGGAACGGGCGTCCCGGGACCTGCATCCAGTCGGGGGCGGCGTCACCCGCCCGCCCGGCCAGCGCGGCACCGGGCGCCACGGCTCCGGCCGCCGCGCCTCCCAGCAGGGTCCGCCGGTTCAGCCGTGGGCCGCGCGGTCGGCGCATCACCCGACTCCTTCTCCGAACCGCTCCTGCAGGCGCCGCATGCCGCGGATCCACCGGTCGTGGTCAGTGGCCTTGCGGCGGACGTACTCCGCCACGTTCGGGTGCGGCAGGATGAGAAAGGTGCCGGCCTCGATCCCGTCGAATGCCGATCGGGCGACATCCTCCGGCTCCAGCACGCCATCGAGGCCGGCGACACCACCGTCCTCGAGGTTGGCGATCATGTCGGTGCGGACCGCCTGCGGACACAGGGCCGAAACCCCGAGACCCCGGTCACCCCACGTGATGGACAGCCACTCGGCATAGGCGAGGGCGGCATGCTTGGTCACGGCATACGTCGCCGAGCCGATTTGCGACAGAAGGCCCGCCGCCGAGACGGTGATCAGGAAGTATCCGCTACGGCCCGCCATCGGCGCCGCGAGGCGCCGCGAGGCGTACGCGTGGCTCATGACGTTCACGTCCCAGCAGGCCTGCCAGTCCGCCGCGCTCGTATCCACACCGCCCGGACGATGAATGCCGGCGTTCGAGCAAAAGACGTCGATCGGTCCGGCGAACGCCTCGGCAGCTTCGATGAATTCCCCCATCGCCGCGTCGTCGCCGACGTCCGTAGCCCAGGCACGGCCCCCGCACGCCGCCGCGCAGGCCTCGGCGGCGCCGCCGTCGAGGTCGGCCACCGCGACGGCGCGCGCGCCCCGGCGGTGCGCTTCCATCGCCAGCGCGCGCCCGATCCCGTTGCCGCCGCCGGTGACCGCGACCACCTTGTCCTTCACATCCATGCTCATTCTCCCTGGGGAGCCGCGATCAGCAGGGTAAAGATCCCGCCGATGGTACTGCGTTCGATGATCTTCAGACCGGCCTCCTCGAGGAGGGTCGCCTGCTGACCGGCGGTCGGTACCACGTTGCCCCAGGTCATTTCGTTGAACTGCGTCTGGACGGCAAGCGCGGCTTCCGGACTGCGGAGATCGGCATCGTCCGGATAGGTTTCGTCAAGGATCACGAGGCGGCCGTCCTTGCGCAGCAGGCGTCGGCAGTGGCCGAGGACTTCCGCCCGCGCATCCTCGGGAATCTCGTGCAGCACCTCGACCATCGAGATGACGTCGATGCTGGCGGTTTCGCCTTGCCATTCGTTCCCGTCATGAATGGTGACTCGATCCTCGAGGCCGCCGGCCGACACGGTCCGACGAGCCTGCTCGAGGCCGTCCTGATGGACGTCGGTCCCGGCGCACCTGGCCTGCGGGAAGGCCTTGGCCACCTGGACGACGAGGCCCCCGACGCCGCAGCCGTAGTCCAGGAACGTGCCGCCATCCGTCAGGGCTGAACGCGCCTCTCCGATCTCGGGGAGGAGGCGTCGGGCCATGAGAACGTGCAACCCGGCCGTGGTGTTGCCGATCGCCTCGGCGAAGGCATGGCCGTGCTCCTGGAAGGTGCGGACGGCACCGTTCGCCATGGCTGCCGTATGGGTGGCGAGATCCTGCTGAAAATGGTCGAGCGTGGCGATGACGTAGGGGAGGAGGAACCGGGGATCGCCGGGCTTGGCCAGGATGGCGTCGAAGTGGGGCGCGAGTCGCGCCCGGCCATCGGGCAGCGGGTCCAGGACTTCCCACGCGATGGCCGTCTTCCACCAGACCCGGACAAATGGGAGATGGAGCCCCTTGGGGGCAGCGAGGTCCTCCGGCGTCAGACCGCGGTCTCCGGCCTCGGCGAGCAGGCGAAACCAGCCAAGGTCGGCGCCGGTACGGATGAGATGAAGGACGTGGAGCCCGCGAATGTGGCCCCACAGCTTGTTGATCTGGGTTTCGAACGGAATGTCGGGTGCAGGCATGCGGTGCGCTCGCTGATGGAAAACGCCCGGAAGGCAGTCTCGGGTCGATGCCCGGTGGCGGTCGGTTGCGGAATGATGCCGGGAATGGACGACAGCCTCTTATAGCACTAAAGATCGGCGGCATCGGCGCGCGGGCGGCCGCGCTCCGTCAACGTCGGGAAGCTAGCGAGGCGGGGCCGCACGAGCTCCCGATCCCCGGGGAGAACAGCCGCATCTCTTGCCGAAACCGTGCGCCCGGGACGGAGTGGGCAGGCGTCCGGCGTGCAGCCGGTCGCCGGGCCGAGTTCTGGCACCGGCGTCCCGGCCGACAGGTGAACGGCCAGACGCTTTCCCCTATGGCTCGCATGCGCGTGACGACCCGGCAATTGCCGCCGGCAACTGTTTCAGGGCGAATCCTTGGGTCCCGCAGCTTGACACTCTCCTTTGCGCGACTAAACGTCGGGCCGTCGCTGTGGCTCACCGTTGGGGGGATTTGAAGATGCGTCGCCTGTCGATAGTCGGAGACCTCGTGAAGCTTTCATCGATTCTCCTGATAGCGGTCTGCGTTGGTCCGACTGTGGTTTCCGCACAGGATGACGCCGGGATCCTGCCGCTCGATCAAGGTCTCACGTTGGCCCGGACGATGGTCGAAGGCGGGCCGCACGTGCTCGCCGTGGTACGGGACGATGGAGAGACCGTAACGGCAGTCGACCTGAGTGTTGCCCTCGCCATCTACCCGAGCCAGCCGCTGGACCTGTTCGCCGGAACCTCGTTGAGCGAGTTGGTCAAGCTGGTCGGCGATGCGGTCAGCAGCGGCCAGGCGTTCGACCTCGTCAAGTCCGACCTGATCAGACCGATGGAGACACGGGGACAGCACGTCGCGACCGCGGTCAACTACCCGGCCCACGCGGTCGAGGCCGGGGCGCCCCCGCGACAGCCGTTCCTGTTCGCGAAATTTGCCCCCGGCGGCCCATCGGTCGCGCATGCAGCCGACACGCCGGGCAGCCTGCTCGATTACGAGGTCGAGCTCGGCGTGGTGGTGGACCGGCCGATTGCCTCGGCGGCCGATCTCGACGACGCAGTGATCGGTTTCGTCTTGGTCACGGACATGACCGACCGCTACAGCCTGGTCGGCAACCTGTACCCGGGAATCGTAAAGAGTGATGCGGGAGTCGCCTCGTTGGCCATCGCGAAGAGCGGGACCGACCGCATGCAGATGGCAGAATACGTCGTGGTGCCGTTCGACCGGGCTGCTTTCCAGGACCGGGTCGAGATTCGCCTTGCCGTCAACGGCGAGACCCGCCAGCAGGAACGGGTCAGCAGCATGACCGAGGACGCCGACGCGCTGATCCGCCGATCGTTGACCGCCGAAGAACGGCGCAATTTTTCCTACCGAGGTGCGCCGATCCGCCTACTGCCGCGCGGCGCCTGGGAGCCCGGAATGGTGCTGCTCACCGGCACGCCGTCCGGCACCGCCTTTCGCGCGCCAGCGCCGCCCGATGACCCCGCCGCCATGAGCGCGGCCGACATCCGCGCCGCGGTTGAGGCCTGGGCCGACTCGCAACGTGCGGCAGGCACCTACCTCAAGGTCGGTGATCGGATCGACGCTTCCGGGACCTATCTCGGCAGCATCCAGGTCGAGATCGTCCCGATGGCCGGCGACGTGAATTAGGGCCGCCTCGGAGCAACGCTCTACGGCAAATGTCCGCCGGGACGGCGGTCCTGGCCTTGGCCCAGTTCCCGGTCCGGACGCGCTAACTGGCCGCCACATCCGCTCGGAGGCGTGGTGCTCCCGCGGTAGCGGCGGGGTTAGTCGTGAACGCCAGTCGCGTCCGCGGGTTCAATCTTCGGACAGCGCTGCTACCTACAGGCTCATGCCACCATCAAGAAAAACGGTCTGTCCGGTCATGTAGTTCGACGCGTCGGAGGCGAGATAGAGCGCGAGATAACCCACCTCTCGCAACTCACCGGGACGTGCCAAGGGAACGCTCCGGGCAGCCATGTCCCTGGCTTGCAGCACGCCATCGCCGCCGACCGTTACCGGATCCGGAAAGATGCCTGGCGCGATGCTGTTCACGTGCACGCCATATGGCGCCCATTCGAGCGCTTGCGCCCGGGTAAAACCCGCCAAAGCGGTCTTGGCGATCGAGTAAACGACCATGTCGCCCCCGCCCTGCCGGGCGGTCCAGGACGAGATGTTGATCACCTTGCCGGAACGCCGCGCCAGCATGTGCGGCCCCACGGCTCGCGTGCACAAGATCGCCTCGGTCAGATTGACGTCCATGACGAGGTCGAGTTCATCGTCGGTCAGTGCGGCAGCTTCCTTCCCGGGCAGGGCCACCAGCGGCTTGCGAATGGCGTCTCCCAGATTGTTGATCAGCACGTCGATCCGTCCGAAGGCATCCATGACGGCGCCCACTGCCTGGTCCACGCCGTCATGCTTGGTGACATCCGCAATCACGGGGACCACGCGTCGGCCACTGGCGCCAGCGATCTCGGCCGCGACGCTCTCGACGTGGCGGGGAGTCAGGGCATTGACGGCGACGTCGGCGCCCGCCTCGGCGAGCACCTGGGCAATGCCCTTGCCGATGCCCCGTCCTGCGCCGGTTATGAACACCACCTTGTCGGTTACATCAAAGGCGTCTGGCAGCATGATCGAATTCTCCAAGCACAGGTGCGACCCATCCGTAGCGTTGCCATGTTGACATTCGCGGCCGGCCTCCGTGCGCCGCCGTCGCGCAGGGGCAGACAGCTTCGTGCGCAGGCAGGCCGGGTCGCTCAGGGCGTCAGAATCGTGGAGCCGGTGGTCCTGCGTGCTTCAAGGTCGGTGTGGGCCTGAGCTGCATCGCTCAGCTGGTAGCGCTGGTTGATTTCGACCTTCAAGACCCCATCGGCGATCAGGCCGAACAGTTCCGCAGCGTTTCGCGCACGGACCTCGGGGTCCTTGACGAAATAGTACAGGCCACCGCGAGTCACATGCTGCGCCTTCATCGCCAGACGGGCGGTATTCAGGGCCGGGGCCGGGCCCGAGGACTGGCCGTAGGACACCATCCAGCCGCGCTCAGCCAATATGTCGATGCCTGTATCGAACGTGTCCTTGCCGACCGAGTCATAGACGACGTTGACGCCCTTTCCGTCGGTGAGTGCAAGCACCGCTTCGCCGAAATCGACCTCGCGATAGAGGATCGTGTGGTCACATCCGTGCGCCTGGGCAAGCGCGGCCTTTTCCCTGGTCCCGACCGTGCCGATCACCGTCGCGCCGAGATGCTTCGCCCATTGGCAGACGAGCAGCCCGACACCGCCGGCAGCAGCGTGGACAAGCGCGACGTCACCGGGTTTCACTTTGTACAGGTCGCGCACCAGATAGTGCGCGGTCAACCCCTGGAGCGTGGCGGCAGCGGCGATCTCTTCGGTCGTCTTGTCGTCCAGCTTTATCAAGCACTTGGCGCCGATCACCCGTCGCTCGGAATAGCTGCCGCGCTCCATGCAGTAGGACACGCGGTCGCCGGCAACGAAACTGGTCACTCCGGGCCCGACCTCTTCGATAACGCCGGCACCTTCCATGCCTAGGACGACCGGCAAGTCCTTCATCGGATAGCCGCCGGACCGTTGCTGAACATCGATGTAGTTCAGCCCGACCGCGGTATGCCGGAGACCCACCTCGCCCTCGCCCGGAGCGCCGACGGCGACATCCTCCCAGCGCATGGCGTCCGGCCCACCCGTCTGGTGAATTCGAATTGCCTTGACGGTCGTCTTGCTCAAGGTTCTTTCCTCCGCATCGCTAGATTACCGGCCCGACCGCCTTTATCCACGGCTCCTGATCTCGAGCGAAAGCAGGTATCGACACGATGACCATCCGAATCAAGCGAATTGGGCTTATTGCGGCTTTGGGGGTTCTTCTTTCCGCCGCTGCCGAGGCGGCATGTCCCGACGATCGAATCGTCGGTGCGACCGTCGAGGCCTTCCTCACAAAGACTCCGGGGCCCGGCTATCCCGACGGCACCTCCCTTGAGGACGGCTACTGCGCTCAAGGCAAGTACCTCGCGTTGCTCAGTGAGACTCTCGGAGACCGAGCGGGATACAAGGCCGGTCTGACCAACAAGCCGCTGCAGGATCGGTTCGGCGCTGCCGAGCCGGTGGGCGGCGTGTTGTTCGAGTCAATGTTGCTGCCGTCAGGATCCGAAATCGAGGCGGACTTCGGCGTCCGATCAGTCTACGAGGCCGACCTGATCGTCACGGTCGCCGACGAACGGATCAACGAGGCACGCACGCCGGAGGAGGCCGTACGTTATCTCGGTGAAGTGATCCCGTTTGTCGAGCTGCTCGACCTGATCGTGGCCGAGGGAGAGCCGCTGAACCTTGCGACGATCGTCGGTTACAACGTGGTGTCGCGGTATGGCGTGGTCGGCGAGGGCATTCCCGTTGAGCCGACTTCGGCGTTCATCGAGGCACTCGGGAACATGGAATCCCTCACGGTCGACGACACGGGACGCGAAATCCAGCGCGCTAGCGGCACCGCGATTTTGGGCCACCCCTTGAACGTCGTGCATTGGCTTGTCGAACACGTGAACGCCCGGGGAGAGCGATTGCATCCTGGAGACGTGCTCAGTCTGGGTGCCATGGGAACCTTCTATCCGACAGAGGCGGGCCGCACCATCACGGTGCGCTACACGGGGCTCCCGAGCGGCGATTCGGAGGCCATCGTCACGTTTCGTTGAGCGGAATCCGGCGGTTCGACCGGTTGTCGAAGCGGGATTGGCGAGCCGCCCAAGTGCCTGAGGCTGTCATTTGGTGACGGCCCGCGGCCTGATTGCCAATGGTGGAGAACGACCCAGCCGCTGTCTTCGGTGGACACCCAACGATCGTCGCTTTCTCGGTCTCCCGGCCCCCAGCTACGTGCGGATCGGAAGCCGGCCGGGAGACTGCATGGCCACGAGGGGGTCTGGCCGAAATGCCGGGATGCGTCAGGCGGTTTTCGGCACTCCCCGCGACGGCCGAATACAGGCAGTCAACGGATGACCCCGAAGAATCGGTAGGCAACTCACGGACAGGCCAGTGCTGCGGCCGGCCACGGCCGAGCGGGAGGCCCATGCCTGGAAAGAAGGGGAGCCGTGTCGTGGCCGGCTGGGTTCTGACATGGCCCTCGCATTGCTGGTCGGGCGGCTGCGCCGCCTGCCCGCAGCTGCGCGTCCGACGTCGGGTTCGTGCGAAGCGGATTGAGCCAACGTCGCTATCCAGCCGGCGCCGATCGCCGCAACCACTGGGCTAGACCATGCCCGATGGTAACCATGCGCGCGACTCCGCTCGGGCCGTCCACGTAGGTGGTGACCATTTCGATCGCAAGGTCAGGTATCGCGCTGATGTCGCCCCGCAAATGGGCAAGTCGGGCGCCTTCAGCTTGCGATTCCTCGAAGACTTCTTGGATAGCGCGGTCGATCGTTTCGTCTGCTTGCAATGGTGCGAAGGCGTGGTTGATCAACCGGAGCAGGCCGGGGTAGTGCGCGAGGTGGCGCCACAGGGTCGCCACACCGCGGGAGTTCGCGCCTGCGCCGAGACGGTTGACCCGTTCCAACCGCATCCAGACGTCGGGAGCGATCTCGAATTTCTCGAGTAGCTCCGGCGGGTTCGGTAGGACCGGCGCCGTCGCCGGGATCGAGTCGGCCGGGCTCGGGCCGACCGGCGACAGCACCAGGCCACTCAACGCCATCATGTTGAGACTGTTGGAGCGGGTATAGGCATCGATGATGCCGAGTGCGGCTCGCAACTCCTCGGCGTCCATGCTGGCGTCGGCCAGTTGATCGGCCCCCAAGGGCGCCGGCACCGGGAAGATGTCGGCACGCGATAGACGGCCGAGCGCTGCATCCGGCTGGCCAGACAGGTAAATCGGCTTGGTGGCCGCCCAGACCGTCGGCAACCCCCTGTCGATGCTCACCAGCGTGCGCCAAATCGAGGTCAGCAGCGGGATCTGCATGACCTTGCGTATCTCAGCAAAGATGGCTGCGGTCGGGCCGGTCGCCATCTTCTCGGGGAGCGCCGTGACCGGGTCCGTGCCTAGTCCTTCAGTCCTGTGTGGCGTTGCGGTCGTGGCTTCTTCCGTCATTCTGTGGACCACCCTCCGGGAGCAGGTGAGATCTGACCTACAGCGACCATGGCAAGGTCTGGTACGGCCCACACTTCCGCAACGCCGCGCTGATGACGCACGATATCCGGCACATCCTTGCCGTGCAGGCACATTTGCCGGATCCGCAGTACATCATGCACGGTACTGTCCAGCTCTACGCCCGGCTGAACGCGTTGGAGCGCGACGCGCTGCTTGCCCTGTTCAGCCACCGCCTGTCCGAAGGCGACATGCCGGACGACCTGGGCCGGTGGAGCACGAACGCCTTCGTCCACGGCGCGACCTACAGAGGTACGTTCGAACCGGACTTCGAAGCCGCAACGGCATAATCCTTGCCACCGTCCACACCGACGCCCATTGCGGCGCGCCTGCCGATATCGGCACGCCCGGGAGCGCGACATCCAATGGTCGCGTCTATGCCGTCGCTAAGGGCGACAGGGCGACGTCTCCCTGTCGCTTGACCCTCCAAACGTTCGACCGCAGCTTCGCGCTGGTGGGCTTCGGGAGTGTCTTCAACGAGCTTCCCTACGCCATCGCGTGGCCGCTTGACGGTTTCATTCGAACGGGCGGCGACGCAAACACAGTGGACGGAAATATCTACGGAGCTGACGGAACCTGCGCGGCAGGCACCGTCCACCGCACTGACGCTGTATTTGCGTGGGCGGGGAACGCCGCTAGTCGACTACTCGCACGAAACATGGATTGAAAATATCGCCGCATCCCGCGTCCACCGCATCAGCATCGCCCACAGCGCCCTGAACGGCAATCGCGCACAGCGCGACCGCAATGACAGTGAGAACGGCTTTGGTGTACGCGTCAAACATGGTGGACCTCCGGCGTGGACGGGAGCGACGGTCTGCGCTCATTGAGCATGATAGGTCAAACGCTCGCACCACCGTGCACTGACGCTCCCTGCATCAATGGCTAGGGTTTGTTGATTGGCAAGTTGCCAATTCAAGCTGACCTGCTCCCCGGAAGTTGCACCACTGATGTTTGTCAATTTGTGACAACTATTGGTGCGTGTGCCAGTGGCTGGAAAACGCACGAAAAATTGTCGTCGGCGGATACCCAAGGATTGTCAATTGTGGCGCGCGCCGGCAACGGGTGATGGACCGCCATTGCGCCAAAGTTTGTCATTCCTGAAGTGTGATCTGTCCTAAAGCCTGCCACGATCGTGCGAAGTAAGCGGGAGGCCCCCAGCGACGGCGCTCCGCAGGCCGTGCGAAGGTCACGGGCGCCTAGTTCCAGATAAAGGTCCCGCGAGGGGGCATGCTTCCGCTCCGGGCACATGCCGGCTTCCTCGCCGATTGCGCATGGTGCGTTGCGCGCCAGGACACCTGGTGCGATCAGGGCGGGGTCAAAGGAATTCGAGCAGTCGGTCGTGCCCTTGAGTCCGGAGAGGCGACAACATATCCCGCCGGCCTTCCACGAGATCGAACGGGTGGGCCGTCCGACCGTAGCGCCAATGGCACGTCGGCTCCTCGTAAAGAGAATTGACAACCGGGCGCTCAATGGTCGCGCGCGCTACTACTCCGCCTCCGGTGCGGGACCGCGCTCTGGCGAGATGGCCGAATCGAGCAGAGAGATCAGTTCCGGCAAGTCTCCCCGAACCGTTTCCCAGACGATGTCGAGGTTTATGTCGAAATACGCGTGGACGAGTCGATTACGCATGCCGACGATCCGCTCCCACGGTATATCGGGCAACTGTTGGCGTGCGGGCTTGGTGACCTGCGTTGCCGCCTCGCCGACGATCTCGATATCCTTGACCAGCGCAAGGACCAGTTGGCGATCGTCGTTGAGGTCGCCGCGCGTCCGTCCTCGAGCGAAGGCCACCGCTTCTCGCGCGGCGTCCAGCATGTGCCGTAAACGGATTGGAAATTATAGGGAATAGTCCCAATTCTCTTGACGCCGGGCCTGTAATTTCATAGAATAGTCCCAATCGAGTGATTTCGTCATATTCGTATCAAGGTAAGGAACTTCGGATGACGAACGAAGAAATGGAAATCATCATTGGCCGATCCGTTTCGGAACTTGCGGAATTGAAAAAGAAGAGAGCGTGCCTCCGAGCAAAGGGCGACAATTACCGGAAAGTATTGCAGGTGGCCATCCGAATTGTGGCTGGCGATGGAGAGGGAACCATTTCCGCGTCAGACTGGCCGTCCTTCGAGGATATCGAGGCGCTGCGTCGCTCCCGCCAGGAAACGCAGGAACGAATTCAGGTGTTGGAAAATCTTTGTCGGGAGTGGGGGATTTTCGATCGATGACACAGACGGCGCCCGGCAAGGCACACAGAGAGGGCATCAGCCTCAAGAAGCTGATGGCGATGTTCTCGACGGAGGAGAAGGCCCGCAAGTGGATCGAAGCGCAGATCTGGCCTGACGGCCCCTACTGCCCGCACTGCGGATCGAAGAACGTCCAGCATCCGATCAAGCACAAGACGATGACGCACCGCTGCCGGGATTGCCCGAAGCGTCCCCAGTTCAGCCTGAAGACCGGCACGATCATGCAGTCGTCGAACCTTGGCTACCGGGATTGGGCGATTGCGATCTACCTGTTGACGACGAATCTCAAGGGGGTGTCGGCGATGAAGCTGCACCGCGACCTCGAGATCGCACATTCGTCCGCCTGGCACTTGGCGCACCGGCTCCGCGCCGCCTTCGGCAACGAGCAAAAACGACAGTTCGATGGGCCTGTCGAAGCCGACGAGACCTACATTGGCGGCAAGCGCAAGAACATGTCGAACGCTAGGCGCCGCGAGCTCAAGGGCACCGGCCGCGGCGGGTCCGGGAAAGCCGTGGTCGTCGGCATCAAGGATCGCAAGACCGGACGAATCATCGCCCAGCAGGTTCTGCAGGTGGACACGCTGGACGTCGCCGGCTTTGTCGCTGCGATGACTTCACAAGGTGCGGTCGTCTACACGGACGAGGCCGCGGTCTACAACATTCTGAAACGGTGGTACGACCATGACTCGGTGAAGCACAGTGTCTCCGAGTACGTCCGGGATCAGGTGCATACGAACGGCATCGAGTCGTTCTGGGCCATGCTCAAGCGTGGGTACAACGGGACGTACCACAAGATGTCGCCGAAGCACCTTGACCGCTACGTCAGTGAGTTCGCCGGTCGCCACAACATCCGGGAGCTCGACACGAGCGAGCAGATGCGAACAGTGGTCTTAAGGATGCGGAACAAGCGGCTCCGCTATTCTGACCTGATCGCCGAGAACGGGCTGGAATCAGGGGCGAGGTCATGAGCGACGATCCTAATTGGGTGAAAGCCAGAGCAGCTTGTACGCTGGAAGAAAACTTCGCGTCCTTGTCAAAATCGATCAGGAAGGACGTGCGGCGCTTCAACGGCTTGCCAAATACTATTCGGGCGGATCGGTTGTTCGTGGTGCAAGACCGGAAAGCCGGCATTGCGGTCGTCCGGGCGAAGCTGATTCACGATCACCGGGCGGCGCAAGGTGAGCGTGTCATTGCCGATGAAGATTTCGATCAGGACTTCGTAGCCGTGGAGTATGGCAATGACTTGATCGTTGCGCGGCGCCGGCCACAATTTGAGTTGACGATCCATCCGCGCTGGAATGCGGATACCCTCACCTGCGATCTGTTCATTGACGACACCCCGCATCCGCTCTGGAACATCAGCGCCCGCATTCTCGAACCGTTCCTGTTCGACGACAAAACCGCCTAGCCATGCCGCTCATGCGCAAGTTGTCCGGCAAGGCCGACGTCATCTAGCGTGGTAGACTGAGATAAGGGCACCGTCGGTAGGCAAGAGAACGTGCACGTGTTCCGATATGGAACACCCTGCTAAACTGACCCCGTCACTCAATGCGATCCCGCTTGGTCGGGTCGCCCGCTGAATAGAACAGCCTGATTACCCGGCAAGGGGGTTGCTCCCTGCGCCCAGGTGAATAGGCGGGGCACATTGCTTCTCGCATTGAGTGACAACGGCCCGGCGTCCCCGGGCGGTTGTTGCCCGGGAAGCGCCCATGCGGTTGTTTGGTTATTTCAGTCTGGCGGTGTTCGTTGGGTTCGGCTTCGCTCATCTGGTCGGGGATCCGGGAGACGTCTCCGATCCTCCGGTGCAGGAGGCGTCCGAGTCGGTTTCCAGGCCGGCCCCGCCACCGCCGCCGCCTGATCTTTTGGCGACGGTGCGCGACACCATGGATCGCGTTACAGGCGTCGACCGGGTTACGGATATCGATGTCCTGGACTCCGTGGACCCGCCGGGCGAGAAGATCGTCCACGTGACGTTCCTGGCGAGCGAGAACCTGACGACAGGGTTCACCAAGAGCGGTATCGAGTCCGCGATGCGGGACGGCTACGAGGCCGCGTTCACGCACAGCAAACCGGTCCAGCTCGTCACCATGGCCGTGCACATGACGCTCGTGGATCGGTTCGGCAACGAAAGCGTGGAGCTGGTCTACGGAACGCGGATGGAATCCGACATCGCAGGGCGGATCAATTGGGAGAACAAGCACGGTCTCGAGTTCGACCGATTGTGGACGGTCTACTGGCTGCACCCGGTGTTCAAGTGATGGTGATGGCGTCTAAGCTGCTGATTCCGGCCGCCGAATGCGTAATGCGCTCTTGACAGGTTGGGCGGGAATCAGTAGGTTTCAGCGATGGAGAACCGCGCAATGACCAAGCAGGACAAGCAACTTCCACCCCGCCGTGTTGTCCGTGTCAAGCCGCACACCTATCAGCCGCGGAAGGCTGAACTCGAAGAACCGATCGTGATTCGCAAGGCTGACGGCACCATGCCCACGCCGGAGGAATTCGCCCGCATTGCGCTGGCACCAGCACGGATCGTCGAAGACCCGGATGCGTAGCGGGCCGAAGGCGGATTGGGACTATTCCCTATAATTCCCAACGGATTTCGTCATCCTTGCGCATACTGGACTTCCGCCGTGTCGAGGACTTCCTGACGGAAATATCGGCTCAGATCCTCCGGGGTACGCAGGTCCACCTTGCGGCCGCCGAACAGAGGCGACAACTCGATCTCCATTCCGGCCACGCCCAACAGGCCGGGTGCGCGACCAGGCGCAAACTCGACCAGCACGTCTATATCGCTTTCGGGGCCGAAGTCGGCCCGTAACGCCGAGCCGAAAATTGCCAGACGCCGGATGCCGTGCGCTTGGCAGAAATCGGCCAGTTCGGACTTGGCGACGGACAGTTGTGCATTCACGTCTGAATCACCTTGTTGGCGTCAACATCAAAGCCGGCGGCCTTCAATTCCTGAACGAGTTTCATCTTCCAGGCACCCGCATCGTCCAGCCTGGTATAGACGACTCCGTCGTAGTCCGAAGGCGTTTCCACATCATCTTTGACAAGGGGGCAGACCTGCTGCCGGTCGAGCTTTCCGAGGAAGAAGCCCAGTTCAAGAATGACATTTTGCCTTGCGCGGGGTTTAAGTTCAGTTTGCCTGTCTTTGAGGCCACCCATATCGTCCGGGGTCAGTAGCACCACCGCGAATGCAACATCCGCATGATCTTCGAACTTCTCGATGATCGTGCGACCCTTGTTCGCTTGTTCGTGCAAGATGACTGGTTCGAGTCCCAGCTTTTCCAGGAATCTCGCAACCGTTTCCCGAACGGCTTCGTCGTGTCCGTGAATAACGAAAACTCTGTTGCTCTTTCGCTTCTCTTCACGACGGTCGAAGTTAAGTGTCGAACAATCATTCCGGTCTATGGGGCGTACTGTCGGTTCTTCCTCTTCCCAAAAACACTTGACATCTTCCAGATTTGATTCAACCACGGAAACCATATCATTAAGATGGTTCCTAATTCCACTCGGAGTTATTGCGTGGCTGCCTGGGAGTCGGGAGAACTGACGACTATCTTCACCAAAAATATAAACAAATGCACTATTGACACTCTCAGTCCATTTCTTGAATTCTTGAGAGCGATGATCATGAGGATCCAGGTCTGAAGCCTCGTTCACCAGCTCTTCTAACCGCTCGATAGCCCGTGTCTTGCTCACCCGCGCCCTCACGCCAACTCCACGAACTTCAGGCTTTAGATGCCACGATCGTGCACGATATTAGCCGACGTGCGTCCGTGCTCGCCGGCCTCGAATTATGGTCGCGTCCCAGATGGGCCTGCTCTCTGGAAAACGAACTAAAGGTTGTCATTTTGTGACAACCTTTAGTTCGTTTTCCAATAGGCGTGTTTCCGACTCGCCGGAGCGGTGGTGCCGCCGGAGTGAATTGAACACTCGACCCCACCCTTCGCACCACTACCGCTTTCGCGGCCGCCGGCGGCGCCCGTCGGGGCACAGCTGGCGTTTGGTGGTCC
>JAPPED010000035.1 GCA_028824295.1 Rhodospirillales bacterium
TGACAACTTACGCTGCCAGCCGTCGATCCGTTTCACGGGTCACAGGAGTCGGCAAGCCCGAATGACCCTCGCCGTGCAGTTGCGCCAGCCCCCGACGCCGGATATTGCGGGCCGCGTTCAGGTCCGCGTGATCCGCGTGGCCGCACGCGGCGCAGATCCGGCTGGTATCGGCCGGGTCCACCGCGACCAGCTGCGGCGCCTTGTACGCGAGCATCGTGCGGAGACCGCTCCAGCCCGTCGCCAGGATCTAGCGGCTGAGTCCGGCCTTCTGCCGGACGTTCCGCCCGGGCGTAGCCGTCGGCGTCGCCGGTGTCATAGCGGAACGGCGTGGGTCATGTAGTCGACCAACACATCGAAGCGTGCCGCGTCGGGCACCAGGCTCGTCAACACTTCCAGCAGCCCGGTCGGATCGTGGGACATGGGATTGGTCTCGCCGAACAGCACGAACTGCGCCTCGTACGGCTTCTCGACCTCTCGCTGTACAGAAAGCGCTGTAGCGTGACAGCGCAGTGATTGCTCACAAGTTGTCGAGCATCGCGGGCGGCACGTCAGGCCGTCAGTTCCGAAGGATCTGCCGCGTTCGTCCCGCGACGCTGGAGCCGAGCGATCGCGCTCCGATCGAAGCTCGCGAACACGGTCCCGCCAAGGCGTTCGCCCTGCGCGGCGATGGTTCCGTCGGCAAAATCTCCGCCGGCACGCAAAGCAGCCAATCCCGCGTCAACCGCGGGCGAGTCGGTAACGACGGCGTCGATGGCGGCGATTGCCTCGATGGCGCCGGCAATTTCGCCGGTGCCATAGCCGTACCCGCGCTGCAGTACCCATGCGAACTCACAGAAGACCGGGACGGGAAGGGCGATGACCGTCGCCTGCAGGAGCAGTGCCTGAGCCATCGTACCCTGGACGGCGTCATCCTTAACGACTGCGCGCAGGAGCACGTTCGTGTCCGCAGTAATCTTCATTCCTTACCCGCCCATCCCGAGGCGGCAATCTCGTTCATCTCCTCGACGGAGAGTGACGCCCGCGGTTTCGCGAGCATGCCGAAGACGGCCGCGACCGACGTGCCGCGCTTCGACCTGACCTGCATGCGCCTGTCCGCCAGCAGGTCGAGCTCAAGCTTGTCGCCGGGCCGCACCCCCAAGTGTGCGAGCACATCCTTGCGCAGCGTGATCTGTCCCTTCGAAGTGACCGTGAGGACGATGGCCATGAATCTGACTCCGCCAGAAGCTACAGACGGAACGTAAGGCATATTTACCTTTCATTCAATTGCCGCTCCGCCCTAGCTCGCAGCACTTGCGGGCTGAGACCATTTTCTCGGACAAGGCCCGGTTGTGCAGGCAGAGGCAAATTCCGGGTACGGCCCTCGCGAGGTTCGCCGCTTATTACATGGGACGGTCTGATCGTCAGTCGGTCGTGCCCGTCGTGTCCGGCGGTTGCGCTTCGGCGGCAAGCGCGGTGACGCATTCCGCCAGCGTCAGCACAGGCTGCTCAGCGTTGCCCAGTCGGCGGACGGCGACTTGGCGGTGTTCGGCCTCGCGGCGGCCGACCGCGAGCAAGACCGGCACCTTGGCGAGGGAGTGCTCCCGGACCTTGTAGCCGATCTTCTCGTTCCGGAGGTCGAGTTCCGCCCGGAGACCGGCCGCCTCGAGCGTGGCGTGCACCTCCCGGGCGTAGCCGTCGGTGTCGCTGGTGATCGTGGCGACCACGACCTGGCGGGGCGCCAGCCACAGCGGCAGGTTGCCGGCGTAGTGCTCGATCAGGATGCCGATGAAGCGCTCGAAGGAACCCAGGATCGAGCCGGTTCCTTTGGATCGCGGTCCCCCGAACCGAGGGCTTTCGCAGTGCAGGTGTGCCGTCAGCTGACAGTTGCCGGCGATGAAGGAGCGGATCCCCGGCGAGGCGGAAAAGCACGGAGGGACGAGAATCATTTTGATCGACGCCCCAATGCCGTGCGGCGCAACTGGGCGCGGCGAAGTGTAACCAAGCGTTATTCTGGGCGGGCCTCCAGCCATTGCGCGGCGCGTTCCGGGTCACCGCCTTGTCCACGCTGCTCAAGGAACGCGGCCGCGTTCTTGGCGCCCACTTTCTCAGCCAGGGCGCACGCGATGAACTGGTTGAGCGAGACACCCTCCTGTCTCGCCCAGTCTTCTGCCGCCGCCTTAAGCGATCTCGGCAGGTTCAACGAGACGCGTGCCTTCATGATGAAAGTCTCCTTAGTGCCTGAGCAGGTGTCCAGAGTGCGCATCCGAATCGCCCGGGCGCTTCTCCGAAGTCCTTGACATTGTGGGTCACGATGGTTGCTGCTCCGGCATTGACCGCCGTTTCCAGCACCATTTCGTCAGCAGGGTCGTGCAACTGCGGTCGCCAAAGAAAGTGCATTTCGACCGGTGTGACTGTTCTGGCAACGTCGGTCAGAAAGGCTTCGATTTCGTGCCTACTGATGCGGGCGTCCAACAGGAAGTCAGCACGCCCCAACACGTCTTCATACTCGTAGAACAGTGGTACCGAGCAGCACCATTGGAACCGTCCGCGAAAGGCCGCGACCAAGAGCGGATTGCTCGATCCTGAACGGCTGCGTACGCCCGCCACGACTACGTTGGTGTCCAGGACATATCGCATGCGTTATATTTAGCGTAACGCTTGATGCTGCGCAATCATCGACACTCTAGCGTGATCGCTGCTGATCTTGATGGATGCGTCTCTTGCCCGCCGTGCCCCAATTGGCATTCGCGAACCTCTCAGCCGTTCAGGTGAACGGCGCTTCCGCAGGCGATTCCGGAGGGAGCGAATGGGCCTCGCCGCACCGGGGCGTCAGTTGCCGGATACCAGACGGAGGCCTCCGGTCCGGTCCGGTCTAGGGTCTCTTGAAACCGCGGCGACGGCCCCGCCGCATACCCGCACGTAACCGGTTGCCAAGAGCGTTGGAGAGGCCTGCGAATCAGCCTGTCGCGGCAGCCGCAGGCTCCTCCACGCCCGGCGGTTGGGATTCGTCCTGAAGGGCCGAGACACACTCGACCAGCCCCATGACCGGTCGCGCGGCGTCGCCCAGCCGGCGCACCGCCACCTGCCGGCCTTCGGCTTCGCGGCGACCGACCACGAGCAGGACCGGCACCTTGGCGACGGAGTGCTCCCGAACCTTGTAGCCGATCTTCTCGTTCCGGAGGTCGAGTTCGGCGCGGAGGCCGGCCGCCTTGAGCGCGGCGTGCACCTCCCGGGCGTAGCTGTCGGCGTCGCTGGTGATCGTGGTGACCACGACCTGGCGGGGCGCCAGCCACAGGGGCAGGTTGCCGGCATAGTGCTCGATCAGGATGCCGATGAAGCGCTCGAAGGACCCCAGGATGGCGCGGTGCAGCATCACTGGCCGCTGGCGCTCGCCGTCGGTGGCGGTGTAGAGCGCATCAAGCCGTTCCGGCAGCACGAAGTCCACCTGCAGGGTGCCGCACTGCCAGCTCCGCCCGATGGCGTCGGCCAGCACGAACTCGAGCTTGGGGCCGTAGAAGGCACCCTCGCCCGGATTGTGCTCGACCGCGAGCCCGGTCTCCTCGACGGCGCTCAGCAGCGCCGCCTCGGCCCGGTCCCAGACCGCATCGTCACCGGCGCGCACCTCGGGGCGGTCGGCGAACTTCACCAGCACGTCCTCGAAGCCGAAGTCGCTGTAGATTGACCGGAGGAGGCGGATGAAGCCGCCGGTCTCGGCGGTGATCTGGTCCTCCGTGCAGAAGATGTGCGCGTCGTCCTGGGTGAAGGCGCGGAGACGCATGAGGCCGTGCAGGGCGCCCGAGGGTTCGTAGCGGTGGCAGCAGCCGAACTCCGCCATCCGGAGCGGGAGGTCGCGGTAGCTCTTGAGCCCCTGCTTGTAGATCTGCACGTGCCCCGGGCAGTTCATGGGCTTGAGGGCGAGCGTGGTGCCGCCCGCGTCCTCGGTCTCCGCGACGAACATGTGTTCGCGGAACTTCTCCCAGTGCCCGGAACGTTCCCAGAGCGTGCGGTCGACGAGTTCGGGGGTCTGGACCTCCTGGTAGCCCTCCGCCTCCAGGCGGCGGCGCATATAGGTGCGGACGGTGCGGTACAGCGTGGTGCCGCCTGCGTGCCAGAAGACCGCGCCTGCCGCCTCTTCCTGGAAATGGAAGAGCGACATTTCGCGGCCGAGACGCCGGTGGTCGCGCCGGGCTGCCTCCTCGAGGCGGTGGAGGTGGGCGTCGAGTTCCTTCTGGTTGCGCCAGGCGGTGCCGTAGACGCGCTGGAGCATCGCGTTGCGTGAATCGCCCCGCCAGTAGGCGCCGGCGAGCCGCGTGAGCTTGAAGGCGGTGCCGAGCTTCCCGGTGGACGGCAGGTGCGGCCCGCGGCAGAGGTCGACGAACTCGCCCTGGCGGTAGATCGTGATCTCCTCGTTGTCGGGAAGGTCGCGGATGATCTCCGCCTTGTAGTGCTCGCCGATCGAATCGAAGTACCGGACCGCGTCGTCGCGCTCCCAGACCTCGCGGGTAATGGGCTCGTCGCGGGCGACGATCTCGCGCATGCGCGCTTCCATCGCCTCAAGATCGGCCGGCGTGAAGGGTTCGTCGCGGGCGAAGTCGTAGTAGAAGCCGTCCTCGATGGCCGGGCCGATGGTGACCTGGACGTCCGGGTAGAGCTCCTTCGCGGCCTCGGCGAGGGCATGGGCGGCGTCGTGACGGATGAGTTCCAGGACCTCGGGGGTGGCGTCCTTGCCGGTCACGATCTCGATGGCGCCGTCCGCGGTGATGGGACGCGTGAGGTCGCGGAGGCCGCCGTCGAGGCGGACCGCGAGTGCGGCCTTTGCGAGGCCGGGCGAGATCGCGGCGGCGACGTCGTGGCCGGTGACGGGGCACGGGTAGGTGCGCTCGGCGCCGTCGGGGAACGCGAGCGTGACGGATTCGGGCTGGGCGGGCACGGGCCGGGTCCAACGGTTGCGGGATGCCGGAAGATGATCTGCGCGGGACGCGGGGTCAACCGGTCGCCTTGGCCGCGCCCGTGCACTGAATTCCCGGACGGGAAGGACCAGGTGCGCCGTTCGCGTCGTTTGGGCTGACGCCGCTGCGTCGTGCGCTCTGGCGCGCAGACCTGACGGGTGGCTGACGTCCGCCAGCGCTTCCCGCGCAACGAACCATTGACGGCGCTTGCGCAGGTTGGCCCGTTCCCGGTCTTCCGGGACAGCGGGTCGGCCGTCCCGCGGGAGCTGGCGCTGACCCCGGTGCAACCTAGGCTGCGTCTAACATAGGCGCGATCACGGGGGGCCTGCCGCGCCTGCTGGATGCGCTGCGTGATCGCGCGCGGGCCCAGGCAGGACTGGCCGGGGAGCCGACGGTGGCGGCTGACAAGTCAGTCGGTAAGGGCGACAGCAGACGCGCGTTGACGGCAGACGTGGGCTGCAGTACACACAATGTCATCACAGCTGAACTTGGGATTGGGGCCATGCCCGACCGGGCCTTGCAGACGCAAACCATCAATCTTCGCGCATCGGTGGATCAGAAGGCGCTGATTGATCGGGCGGCGAAACGTCTCGGGAAGTCGCGCACGGAATTCGTCCTCGACACGATGCGCGAGGCCTCTGAGAATGTGCTGCTTGACCAGCGCCTGTTCAGTGTCGAGGCATCGGCCTTCGATGCTTTCAACGCGGCGCTCGATGCCCCGCCCGAGCCGAACGACGGTCTGCGGCGCACGCTGAGGACACCGGCTCCCTGGGACAAGTGACCGCCGGGGCATGGAGTTGAAACGCCCCGAACCGATTACCGCCGATCATGTTTTTGGAGAGTTTGACTGTGGTCGGCCCGCACTTGACGGCTGGCTGGTGTCCCGTGCGCTCAGGAATGAGCAGGAAGGTGGTTCGCGCACCTATGTCGTGAGCGACGACGGCATGGTGATCGGCTACTACTGCCTCGCCGCAGGATCCGTGATGCACCGTGCCGTGCCGGGAAGGATCCGGCGAAACATGCCCGAGCCGATTCCGGTCGTATTGCTCGGCCGCCTTGCGGTCACCCGATCACATCAGGGCAGGGGAATCGCCCGAGCACTGGTCCGGGACGCTGTCCTGCGCACGCTCCAGGCTGCCGAGATCGCCGGGATCAGGGCGCTGCTCGTACACGCGCTGGACGAAGACGCCGCGGCGTTCTACCGGCATCTCGGGTTCGTCGAATCGCCGATCGATCCCCTCGTGCTGATGTTGCCCCTGACGACGGCGCGCAGGGCCCTCGAATGTTGACAGCGGGCGCTGGGCAAGTCTGAAACGGTGGCTCGCGGGAGCTTACCAACGCCGGTCGATCGACGTGGCGTCAAACACCTGGTCGACCGATACAAAAATGCAACGTTCCAGGAAAGCCTGGGCTGCCAGCAATCGATCCCACGGATCGCGGTGCGCCCATCGAAGGTGGGCGGCGTACTCGGCATGGTCGTAGGTGATAGCCAGTTCCTCGACCGCGTTGCGCCGGAGCGCGGCGCGAAGTTCCTGCGGAGGCAGATCCACGCGCTTTCGCCGGGCCTTGTATTCGATTTCGTAGATCGAAGCCGCGCTGACCAAGACCGCGTTGGCGCTATTGAGGATCAGCTCCCTGGCAGGTGCCGATAGCCTAGGGTTCCCGGTCATCCACCAATAGACGGCGTGACTGTCAAGCAGCAGTCTCACGGCGTGGTTGGACGTCCGCGCCAGATTCCGAGGTCGTCATTGTGGTCACCGGCATCGAGCGCAGCCTGCTCCGGATCGTCACCATCGAAGAGGTCGTCAGGCAACCGCAAATGTTCCAGCGGCGCAGGTTCCCGCTCGCTGGCCTCAACCGGCGGCAGCAGCCGGGCGTGGGGTTCGTGCCCCTTGGTGATCACGATCTCCTCTCCGGCCCTGGCTCGCGCCAGAAGCTCAGAAAAGTGGGCGCGGGCTTCGGCGATCTTGTATGTGGCGGGCGGCATGGCAGGATTCGAACTCCTTGCAAGCAGTCGACAACCCAGTCTCCTGCGGTCTCTAACCAAGAATGTACAAGAAGGTTGGTCAAGTGCAAGCGAGAGTGCTGCCGTTGGGGGGCAGGCCGTCGCTCCGGAAGTGGCCCACGTTGCGCGGCGGGGACCGGCGAACGTGCCCGGACATGCCCGCGCTGCATGTACCCGATGTGAGGACTCGTAGACTTGGTGTGCCAGCCTCCGGGATGCCGGTCAGTTGATGCGGTCCCGGTATCGGGACGGTTTCCCGACGGCTTCGGGGTTTCGCTTCGCCGATCCGTGACCGCCTCCGTTCGCGCAACCAGCAGGGAGAATCCGGAATGAGGACTTGCCTGACGGCTGGCGTGCTGGTTGCTCTCGTCAGCCTTGCCGGCTGCGGCGGCAGCAATGCGATCGATCTGCCTCCGGCGGGCAGCGGGAATGGCGGGCCGCCTGACACGATCGCGTGGGGGCCGAGGCTGGCCGAGTCGGGCCTGTCCGCACTGGCCGGCGCGGACGACGAGTTCGGCGGTACGGTCGCCGACGCCCTGGCGCGGGCGGCGCGGGCCGCGCCGAACGGTGGATCGCAATCCTCCCTCGTCGACGAGGGCGGCCGCACGGCCGACGAGGTGTCGGTGCGTGTGGTCCGTGACGTCGACCTGGGTGGCCTCGCGCACGAAATCACCGACGGCGCGCGCTTCATCGTGCAAGTGCCGTTCCCGGCGCCGCGCCAGGGATTCGAGCTCGCCGCCTTCACCAGCCTGATCCCCGGCATCGAGCCGGATCTATCGAGCTACCCGCACGAGGTGCTGGGCGTGTGGGCCTGGGAAGGGGAGGGGGAGGCCGGCGCGTTCTGGAGCCGGAGCCCGCCGGTTCCGCCGGTCGACTTCAGCCCGGCGTTCCCGACGGGCAGTGCGGTCTATGAGGGCAACGCGGCCGGCGTGCTCGCGGCAGCCGGCACGGCGACGAAGTTCGTGGCCGATGTCCGCCTGGAGGCCGACTTCGACGACGGCACGGTCGGGGGTGCAGTGAGCGGCTTCCGCAGCCTGGCGGGAGCCCCGCTGGACGACCTGTCGGTCACGCTCGGCGAGACCGGGTTTGCCGACGACGGCGGCCCGTTCGCGGGCGACACCACGGCCGGCGGCACGGTGGGCAGCGGCAAGTGGGGCGGGCGCTGGTCGGATGGCGCAGGACGGGCCATGGGCGGGACGTTCGGTTTCGCGGCGGATGACTCCAGCTTGGCGGTCCTGGGCGCGTTCACCGCCTGTGCGTGCGCATCGGAAGCGCCCGGGGAATAGCGGTCGACCGCGCGAGCGGCGATGGATGCGGACGGAAACGCCGGATCGGGTCCGCGATCGGCTGGTCCTGTCTTGATGGTGTGAATGTCTTCTGCTTCTTCACCTGACGTACCTGTCTGACCTGCATTGAGGGAAATCGGCCTCACGATCGTCCGCCCACCGTAGCGAGAGGATTTCGATCAGTGTTGTTTCTCTGTCTGCCAGTCCTGCTTCGAAGCCATCATCAGTGAGGCCCAGTCGCCGGGCGGATGACCCCGGGCGAGCATCTTGGCGAAGACCGTGTACGGATCGGTCCGGCTCCCCGTGGCACGGAGCGTGGATTGGTCATTGACCCAGGCGTAGACGATCACCTTCGCCTTAGCGTCAAAGCGGAAGAACAATCGGAACCGCCTCCCGATCTTGGCCCGTCGCCAACGGCGGTGGCGCGGGCCGAGAGTGTTGCCTTGGCGGTATTCGGCCCGGGACGGATCCTGCGGGATGACCTCCAGCATGAGCCGGCTCAAGGCGTGGAACAACTTGACGTTCGCGTTGGAGCCCGACCGAATGGTATCGCGCCGTTGTGCGCGATCGACTGCGCGGTGGAGGTTGCGTAGCTGGTCGATCAGGCAACCGTGGAACAGCAGCGTCCATCCGTGGCGTTGCATTAGAGGTCGACGTCGCCTTCGATTTCCTCGGCCTGTCCTGAATCACGCTCCGCATGTTCAAGCATGTCCTGTGCCAGATCAGCCGGAATTGCCTGAACGGACCGACCGGCCCGGATGTCGTCGGCGAGTAGATCCAGGAACGCACCGATGGCCGGATCTTCATCTTCAGCGTCGGCGCGGCTGACGACTACTTGCCCATTCTCGTGGAGCTCAAACGCCACCTTTTCACCGACATCGATTCTCAGCACCTGACGGATCGACTTGGGCAGGGTGATCTGGCCTTTTGCCGTTACCGTGGCGGCTTCGTAGATGATCGACATGATCGGCACTCCTTGCATGAGGTAACACTGTAAGGATTATTCCTTACAGTGTCGAATTCGTACCGGAGCTGTGATCTCCATGCAGGCCGACGCGCCTGTCACCTCGAACGAATCAATGGAGCCACGAAGCCGTCCTTCGCTGCGAGCACCCAGCAATGGTTCGCCACGGCTAGCTCACGGAACGTCGCCGGCAGCAGCAAATGGGGCGTGCGCCGGTCGGGCGTTGCAGGACGGGCCACGGACGGGACGTTCGGTTTCGCGGCGGATGACTCCAGCCTGGCGGTTCTGGGCGCGTTCACCGCCTGTGCGTGCGCATCGGAAGCGGCCGGGGAACAGCGGTCGACCGTGCGAGTGGCGATGGACGCGGTCCGAGAGGCTGGACCGGGTCTGCGTGTTTGGTCACCCCGGCGCTGCTCGGCACGTCAGGGTCCGGGCGCGACCCAGCTTTCGGCAGGCCTGACGTTGTCGGCGGGCGGTACAGCAGCTGCATGACGTGAACCCCGGGGGGCTTATATCGATTACTTGAAAGGTTGGGTTTGTTCCAAGTTGTTGCATTGATGATCCTGTGTTACAAGAACATGCATGAAACAACTGCCTTGGCCCGCCCCGACCGACCCGAGCGCCGCCGACCCGGCGCCCGACGATGTGGAGCACCGCCAGATTGTCTACCGGGTGCTGTTCGACCAGCCGGCG